>CAXTUV010000108.1:0-8571 GCA_964247445.1 uncultured Acidobacteriaceae bacterium
CTGCTGACGCCGACTGTCGGCAGCCGGCACAAGCCCATCCCCGCCAAGCTCGGCGAGACCGCAATCACCTGGATCGGGCACTCCTCGTTTCTGCTTGAGATCGCGGGCTGGCGGGTCCTGGTTGATCCGGTGTTCGCGCGGTTTCTCGTCGTACTCAAGCGTCGCCGCAAGCCGGGCGTACGTGTGCGCGACCTACCCGCGATTGACCTGGTGCTCATCACCCACGCGCACATGGATCACCTCAACCGGCCTTCGCTGCGCGCCATCGCGCGGCGTAACCGTGGGGCCGTGATCGTCGTTCCGCGCGGCGTGGAAGACCTGGTGCGCGATCTCGGGTTCCGCGAAATACACGCGATGGAGCCTTGGCAGCAGGCGGAGCTGGACGGGTTGGAGGTCACCATGACGCCCGCCCGGCACTGGGGAGCGCGCATGTTCAACGACATCCATCGCGGCTACGGCGGCTACGTTCTGCGCGCGGGCGAAGCATCGGTGTACCACAGCGGCGATACGGCGTACTTCCCCGGCTTCGCGGAGATCGGCGCGCGGCTCAGGCCGGAGATCGCGCTTCTACCGATCGGCGCCTACTCGCCGGACTCTTTCCGCAGCGTGCACACCAGCCCCGAGGACGCCCTGCGCGCATTTGAGGACCTCGGCGCGCGATGGATCATCCCCATGCACTACGGTACGTTCCGGCTGTCGGGAGAGCCGATGGAAGAGCCGCCGGTACGCTTGCTGGAGTCGGCGCGGCTCATCGGTGTGGTCGGACAAGTCCGGGTGCTTGAGGAAGGCCGGACGGCGCTGTTTCCCGTTCAGCAGATTGAACCGCAGGCAAAGGAGGTCGAGGCAGCGCCATTCTAAGTACCTCGAAGTCTACGGCCTAGTCGCTTGTCCGCTCAGCAGCACAGTGTTCGGGACCGGATCGGTCGACATCAGCAGCAGGTGATTGCCGTCGACGGCGTAGCCGACGAAGCTGCTCGGCTGCTGTGAGGGCTGATTCGGCGTGGTGAAGCGGAAGGTGTAGCGGTTTTGCGCGTCCGACGAGACTGCGGTCACGGTGAGCGGGACGCCCTGCCGGATGTAAGCGCCCGACACAGTATCTACCATGCCCGACGCCTGATCCGAGGTTAGAAAACTTAAATTGGTATCGATGCTGCCGGTCAGCGAAGCGCGGAGCGGGAATGGCGTCTGCCCCTCGATCTGGCCGCTAAGGTCGAGTAGGTAGCCGTTCAGCGGATACAAGCTGGGTCCCGGGCTGCGGGCCGTTAATGTTCCCGAACCGGCGATGAACGGCCCGTCGGTTTCCACCAGTGAGGCTTGTGTGATCCCGCCCGGAGGCGCACTGAAAGAAAAATTGACGAGCTGGTTCGGGTTGGCAAACAAGTCGAAGTGCTGCGTTCCCGCCGAGCTGCGGAGCGTGACCGTGCCGCGGCCGTATCCGTCGAGCGTGTAGTTGCCCGTGACCGGCAGTGCCTGGAAGGCGCCGAGCCTGCCGTTGTAGTCGAGCTCGCCGGTGACGGTCTTGTTGCCATTGCCGTCCTCATTGAAGGTGAGCGCGCCGATGCTTACGCCTTCGCCCGCTTTCCCTGAACCGTTACCGCTGTAGCTGTGGATGGAAAAGATATAGTTGCCTTCCAGCGCGGTCGCGAGCGGAAGGTAACGCTCAAGGACGTTGCCCTCCGTGGGAGAAGACCCGGGCTGCCCCTCTCCGGGGAAGGTGGCGAAGATCTCAAGGCCCCTACCCGTAAACGCTGAGGTGATCTTTACGCTCGCGACCCCGTTCTTGAGAGGCACGACTCCTCCGGCACCGCCTGCGCTAATATCGACAGTCATTCCGTCGAGGCTCGACACGGGCAGCCCATTAGTTGGGGTCACGGTGACAGTTATGGTGGTGCTCGGAGCGTCCGGAGCCACCACCGGCGGGTTTACCGTGAGTGAGCTGATGTAGCCGGGCGGATTTTGCGCGAGCAGCGTGTGCAGCGGGAGCAGGGCGGAAGCGAACAGGATGGCGGCGCGGACGCGCATGGGGAGTACCTCTTTCAGCCCAGCGCCGTTTTGTTTGAAAAGCCGGATGCAGCTTTCAAGCAGAATGCGTGGGGACCATAAACATCCCGCCCGGTTCTGTGCCCGTCAAGCAGAATTTACAGGCAGGCAATCCCTTTCTACACGCATTGGACTTGGACCGGCGGCTCTGCACCGGCACGCTTTCGCTTGTGTCTGCTTGCGGGAGCAGGAAGCGCCTCCGCTGCTGTATGCTCCGTGCAGTCTCGTTCAGGAGCCGGTTTTGAACTCTCTTTTACTGCGGAGCGCCCTGGTCGGCGCATTGGGCGGCCTGCTTTTCGGCTTCGACACGGCGGTGATCTCCGGCACCACGCACCAGCTCACGGATGTGTTCTCGCTGTCCGCCGGACAGCTGGGCTTAACGGTTTCAATCGCGTTGTGGGGCACGGTGCTGGGCGCGCTCACCTCGGGCGCGCTCGGGCAGCGCATCGGCTCGCGCGAAGCGCTGCGCATCATGGCGGTGCTGTATCTCGTCTCCTCCATCGGCACGGCGTTCGCTTGGAACTGGAGCTCGCTGCTCGTGTTCCGGTTCATCGGCGGCCTGGGTATCGGCGGCTCGTCCGTGCTTGGGCCGGTGTACATCGCGGAGATGGCCCCGGCGCGCATTCGCGGGCGCTTGGTGGGCTTGTTTCAGATCAACATCGTGATCGGCATCCTGCTCGCCTATGCGTCGAACTACGGTTTCGAGCGCGTCGGCTTGGGCGCAAATCTGTGGCGGTGGCAGCTGGGCATCGCGAGCTTTCCCGCGCTCCTGTTTCTCGCGCTGCTGTTCGGCGTTCCCCGCTCCGCCCGCTGGCTCCTGACGCAGAACCGCGTGGAAGAAGCGCGCGCCGCGCTGGGGCTGCTCGGCTCACCCGACCCGCAAGCCGAGGTCGACGAACTGCGGCAAGCCATCCACGCCGACCGCGCGCACCCCAATGCGCCGTTGTTCACACGCAAGCTGCTGTTGCCCATCTTCCTCGCCGGCTCCATCGGCATGTTCAATCAACTCGCCGGCATCAATGCAATTCTTTATTACCTCAACGATATCTTCCGCGCGGGCGGCTTTTCGTCCGTTTCCGCCAACCAGCAGGCTGTCATCATCGGCGTCATGAACCTCCTTGCGACGCTGCTGGGCATGAGCGTCATCGATAAGCTCGGGCGCAAAACGCTGCTGCTGATCGGTTCAGTCGGCACAGCGGCCGCGCTTGCGGGCGTGGCAGGCGTGTTTTATACCGGGCAGCACCGCGGGGCGCTGCTGTGGTTGCTTGTGATGTACATCGCCTTTTTCGCGCTTTCGCAGGGCGCGGTGATCTGGGTGTACATCAGCGAGGTTTTCCCCACGCGCGTGCGGTCGAAGGGGCAAAGCCTGGGCTCGGGCGCGCACTGGGTGACCAATGCGGTCATTTCATTCGCGTTTCCGGTGATCGCAAAAACCTCGTCCGGCGCGCCCTTTGTATTTTTCTGCGCCATGATGGTGGTGCAGTTTTTTGTCGTGCTGTTTGTGTATCCGGAGACGAAAGGCGTGTCGCTCGAGCAACTGCAGGTACAGCTGGGGACAGCGGTGGATTAAGTGACGTACGGCGCAAAACCGCACATTGCGAAGTCCTTGAGGCATTTGCACACATCTAAAGTTCATGATGCAGGTACAGCAGAAGCTCGAAATCCTGGCCGATGCCGCCAAGTACGACGCCTCGTGCGCGAGCTCCGGCTCGAAGCGCGCCGGCACGGCGAACGGTGTCGGCTCGTCCGACGGCACGGGCATCTGCCATAGCTACACGCCCGATGGCCGCTGCGTTTCGCTGCTTAAGATTTTGCTGACCAATTACTGCACCTACGACTGCGTGTTTTGCATCAACCGCGTGTCTTCCGATATCCGCCGTGCACGGTTCACACCGCAGGAGATCGCGGACCTGACGATCAGCTTCTACAAGCGCAACTACATCGAGGGGCTATTCCTGAGCTCGGGCATTATCCAGTCGCCTGACTACACAATGGAGCAGCTGATTGAGTCGGCGCGGCTGCTGCGTGAGGAGCACGGCTTCGGCGGCTACATTCACCTCAAAGCCATTCCCGGCGCGAGCGAGTCGCTGCTGGAGCTTGCCGGCCTGTACGCCGACCGCCTAAGCGCGAACATGGAGCTGCCCACGCAAAAGGATCTGGTGCAGCTCGCGCCGGACAAAAAGGTTGAGGTCATCGAGAGCACGATGGCCGAGATCGCCGCGCGCAAGGCATCCGCCGAGGAGGACAGGAAGCGCTCAGCGCGCGCGCCGAAGTTTGCTCCCGCTGGGCAAAGCACGCAGTTGGTCGTCGGCGCGACGCCCTCCACCGATCAGGAAATCATCGCGACGGCCTCGCACTTGTATAAGCAGTACGACCTGCGGCGTATTTACTACTCCGGCTTCAGCCCGTTCCCCAAGGGCGATGCGCGGCTGCCCATGAAGGCCGCGCCGCTGGTACGCGAGCACCGGCTGTACCAAGCCGACTGGCTGATGCGCTATTACGGTTTCCAGGGCGATGAGCTGACCACGCCCGACGCGCCCAATCTTGACCTGACCCGCGACCCTAAGCTGACCTGGGCACTGAACCACCGTGAGTTCTTCCCCGTGGACGTGAACCGGGCCGCGCGCGAGGCTCTGTTGCGCGTGCCGGGCATCGGCTACAAAAACGTCGACCGCATTCTGCGCATCCGCGCGTACCATCCACTGTCGCTCGACGACCTGCGCAAGCTCCATGTGCGCGTTAAAACGGTGGAGCCGTTCGTGACCGCGACCGACCACCTCGCGCCCCTGCTCGACGCGCCCGCCATGCCGGAGCACGTCCTGATCCCAGCGCAGATGCAGCTGTTTGACGCCGGCGTGGGCGCAAGCACGGGACAGCTGTGAGCCTGTTCACCGCGTATCGCGTGCGCATCGAGCCTGAGTTCGCGGCCTGGCGCGAGGCGGCTCGGCGCTTGCTGCGCGACGGGATCGAGCCCGAGCAGGTGGAATTGGTCGATGAGGAAAACGACCGCGAGCTCGCTTTCGACTTCGCGCCCCCGCCCTCACCCGATCCGGCGAAAGCCGTCGTGCAGCCTTCTGTCCCGAAAGCATTTTTGGACCTTGCCGAGATCGTCGCCTGCCACGCCGACCCGGAGCGCTGGCAGCTGCTCTATCGCGTGCTGTGGCGCTTGCAGGGCGAGCGCTCGCTCATGAAGCACGAGCTGGACGGGGATATCGCGCGCATGCGGCGCATGGACGCGCAGGTGCGGCGCGACCTGCACAAGATGCACGCGTTCCTACGCTTCCGCATGGTGTTGGAAGACGGCGTGGAGCACTACATCGCCTGGTACCGGCCCGACCACCGCATCCTCGCGCTGGCGGTTCCCTTCTTTGTTGACCGCTTCCAGTCCATGCGCTGGACGATCCTGACCGGCTACGCCTCGGCAAGCTGGGACCCAGAGCAAAAGCGGGTCGCCTGGGGGCCCGGCGTGCCGCGATCCCAAGCGCCCGAGGCCGACGAGCTGGAGTCGATGTGGCGCTCGTACTACGGGGCGATTTTTAATCCGGCGCGGCTGAACCCACGCGCCATGCGGGCCGAAATGCCCGTCCGCTACTGGAAAGAGCTGCCGGAGCTCCACATCCTGCCGCAACTCATGAACGACGCGGACCGCCGCGTGGGGACGATGATGGAACAACAGAGCCTTTTGCAAGCCAATACTTTTGTGCCGAACGACCACACCCTGCCCGTCCTGCGCGAGGCCCTGCCCCGCTGCGAGGGCTGCGAGCTGTACAAACCCGCGACCCAGGCGGTCTTCGGCGCGGGCCTCGCCCACGCGCCGCTGATGCTGGTCGGCGAGCAGCCGGGCAACGACGAGGACCTTGCGGGCAAGCCGTTTGTGGGGCCCGCTGGCCGCGTGCTCGACCAAGCGATCGAGGAGCTGGGGTTTGTGCGGTCCGACATGTACGTGACCAACGCGGTGAAGCATTTCAAGTTCGTGGAGCGGGGCAAGCGGCGCATCCACGAGTCGCCCAACCTGCGCGAGATCGCCGCCTGCCGTCCGTGGCTGCTGGCGGAACTGGACGCCGTGCAACCCAAGGTGGTGCTGTGCCTCGGCGCGTCCGCGGCCAAGTCGCTGCTGGGCGCGAAGTTCGCGCTGATGAAGGACCGCGGCAAGCTGGTCGAGTCGCCCTACGCGAAGCAGGTAATCGCGACCATCCACCCCTCAGCCGTGCTGCGCGCCGAGGGCGACTCGAAGCGGGTGCTGTATGAGTTCATCAAGCAGGACATGCAAATGGCGATGCGCGCGGCTGGGTGAGGGCTTGTTGATGTCATCCTGAGAAGCAGAGCGACGAAGGACCAGTTTAGCCCGGTCATGAGCAAGTCTCTTATCTTATTCAGGATGACATAGGCTTGCTCGTTGATGACGCAAGCTTCATTTGCATGATTTCGAATGGGCGTGATCCATGTTGCCATGCGCCGTAATAGCTTTTGCAATGCGGCGTTTCGTTATGAATCGGTTGACCGTTAAGGCTCGCGCATCAAACTGATCCTTCGAAGGGTCGTCTTTGGCGTTTCGGCCCGCAGTCCATGAGTTCCCAATCTGTACAATTACGCGTTGTGAGCACGACAGGGTTGTTCATCGTCGCTGAGAGGATGCTGCCGTCGCGAGTATCTACAACAAGTCTTACATCAAAGGTCTCCTTGCCTGTTTCCGCGCGAAAGCCGTCACCCTCTTTGGATACTTGAATGAAATTGTTCGGCTTCGACGATGGTCCTTGCATCCACTTCGCAGGTTGCACAACGTGAAGCGATGGAGGAGGCATGTGCTGGATCAGTAAAGTTTTAGTATGCTTTGCCGGATTCACGGCTTCCACTGAGAGTAAGAAGTCAACCACGTCTTGCCCGACCAACACACGTTGTCCATCGGCCCATGAATTGGGAGTTGTGCGCGACACGTAGGCGGTCTGTCCGGGCTGAACCAGCTTTGCTTTATCAACGAGTAGAAGATCGCTATAGAAGGTCAGAGTGTCTGTGATAGGCCCAATCAGGAAGGGTTGCACATCAGCAAGGCTC
The DNA here is from genome assembly GCA_964247445.1 of uncultured Acidobacteriaceae bacterium. Classification (GTDB taxonomy): domain Bacteria; phylum Acidobacteriota; class Terriglobia; order Terriglobales; family Acidobacteriaceae; genus EB88. The sequence goes on from CAXTUV010000108.1 coordinate 7,093, forward strand.
GGGATCCTCATGTACGAGGCAGGGTCATCCAGAGAAACGGTCTGTCTTAAGGCAAGGCTCGCAAGGGTGAGCGTTTGCTGTGCATTGGAGGTGAAGTTCGACCACCCGATTTCTTCATAGTATCGACCATTTGCATCACGCTTCACTGTGTCGGTGGCCCGAACACTGTACTGCCAGCCATCATTATTGCCCGTCATCAGATAGTGTGAAACCGTTCCTTCCGCGTAACGGCGCTGAAGACTTTCCGAGGCGTTCAAGGCTTGCTGAGCGAGCAGTGAGGACGTCGCTTGAACCCAGAAGACAGTGAAGACCAGCGATGAAAATCGCAGCATGGCATTCTCCAGAATGCAAGCGATGCTAGCAGAGGGAGAGGTGCTGAGAAATGCACTTGTCGAAAATCTGCATTCAGAATGACAGCACCTCGAAACGGCCTAGAACGCCACCTGCGGCGCGTTCCTTGACCCTTCGCTCGCCTGGAAGTAATCATTATCCGTGTGGAAGCCCGCGATGCCCGCCCACAGGCTCGCCGGGAACTGCTGGATGTAAGTGTTGTAGTCGCGCACGGAGTTGTTGTAGCGGCGGCGCTCGACCGCGATGCGGTTTTCCGTCCCTTCCAGCTGGTCCTGGAGCGCGAGGAAGTTTTGGTTTGCCTTCAGGTCCGGGTAGCTTTCGCTCAGCGCGAGCAAACGACCAATGGCCCCGTCCAGCTGGTTATTGGCCTGGATTTTCCCCTGCGGGTCGCGCGCGTTCAGCAAGCCCGCGCGGGCGTTCGCGATGTCGCCGAATACGGTCTCCTCATGCTTGGCGTAGCCCTTCACGGTGTTTACGAGGTTGGGAATCAGATCGGCCCGCCGCTGCAGCTGCGTGTCGATCTGCGAGAACTGCGCTTGGACGTCGTTGCGCTTCGCTACCATGGTGTTCTTCGCGCCGATGTAGCTGAAAAATGCAATCACCAGGACTGCAACCAAACCTAAGCCGAAAAGTGTGCCGCGTTTCATACGTTCCCCTTGCTGTTAGAAGTTGCCGCCCGCCCCGCCGCCGCCGGTCGAGCCGCCGCCGAAGCCGTTGAAGCTGTTGTCATCGTCATCGTCCCGGCTGCGAGCGGAGCCGCAGCCCCCGCCGAAACCGCCGCCCAGGAACATACCTAACAGAAACGGAAGCATGCCCGTGCGGGCAGCCAGGACAAACAGGAGCAGCAGCACCCCGGCGAGCACCGCGAACTGCCCCGGGCCAAGATGCGCGGTCTGCTCAACGGGCGCGAGCCGCGCCGGGCGCACGACGAGCTGCACGCCGGCATCCTGCGCGACCAGCTGCGCGATCTGATCCGTGCCGTAGGTCAAACCCTCATCGTTCTTACTGACGCGCAGATATTGCTGCATGCCGCGCCCTATGATGCCGGCGCGCTCGTCGGTCAGCACGCCTTCGAGGCCATAGCCGGTCGAAATGAACCACTTGCGGTCGTGGATAGACACCAGCAGG
>CAXTUV010000109.1:0-8550 GCA_964247445.1 uncultured Acidobacteriaceae bacterium
ACCTTGATACCGCGAACTCCGAAGCAGTGCTGGATCTGCTGCGGCACACAAACAAGACTTGGGGGCAGACGGTGCTGATGATTACGCACAACCCGGAAGCCGCGGCATTCGCCGACCGCACCTTATATATGAGGGATGGATTGCTGCATACGACCGAGCCGGCTCCCGCGCGCGCGATTCCCTTTGTGTAGGGATCCCCGGCCGGGGCCGGGGTTTAGTCGCTAGGCCGTGCGGCCGCGTGTGAACAGGCGGAGGATGAACGTCAGGATGATCGCGCCCAAGGTCGCCACAATGACGGAGTAGATCAGCCCCCCGGACGAGTCTGCGTGGAAGATATTGGACATGACAAAGCCGCCGATCAGCGCGCCGATGATGCCGACGATAATGTCCATGAGCGCGCCGTAGCCGCTGCCGCTCATAATCTTGCCCGTCAGCCAGCCGGCAATCAGACCGACAATAATCCAGAAAATAATTCCGTGACCCACCATGGTATTTCCTTTTCGTAAGCGTTTTTAGTAAGACGCAAGAGTGAGAGGCTTAGGCAGGGTTTGCAGTTGCTCCCGTCCAGGCGTTCTTGGGGTAACTCGTGACCAGTTACTAGGCCACGGCGATTTGTTCGACCACTAACTCGTCGAGGAGCAGGCGCATCTCTAAAATCATTTCGACCGGCTCGTGCGCGGTCAGCGGGAAGCGCAGGACGCCTTGCGGGGTGAACTGCGCGCCTCGCTTCTGGTTGCGCGCGACCAGCTTCATGAGCCGGTTCGGGTCTACCAGAGCGTGCGGGGCAAAGCGCATCTGCACTTCGCCTTTCTTGCGGTCCACTTGCGACACGCCCATGCGCTCGCACTCGGCGCGCAGGGCGGCGGCTTCGAGCAGGTGCTTAACGGTTTCGGGCAGCGGACCGTAGCGGTCTTCAAGCTCCTTTTGCACGTCCTGGACGGCAGCCTCGCTTGCCGCCCCGGCGATGCGCTTATAGACGCGCAGGCGCTGGTTTTCCTCGGGGACATAGCTTTCGTCGATGCGCAGGGTGATGCCCAGGTTGAGCTGGGTGGTGATCTGGGCTTCCTGGTGCTCGCCCTTGATCTTCGCGACCGCTTCCTCCAGCATGCCCGTGTACATCTCGAAGCCGACCGCCTCAATATGGCCGCTCTGCTCGCCGCCGAGCATATTCCCTGCCCCGCGCAGCTCCAAATCCAAAGCCGCAATCTTGAAACCGGCACCGAGATCGGAAAACTCCTTAAGCGCGGCTAGCCGGCGGCGGGCGATGTCTGTTAGCTCCTGCTCCGGCGGGATGAGCAGGTAGGCATACGACCGGCGGTTGGACCGGCCGACGCGGCCGCGCAGCTGGTAGAGCTCCGACAACCCGTGGCGGTCGGCGCGGTTGATGATGATGGTGTTCGCGAGCGGGATGTCGATACCGTTCTCAATGATGGTGGTCGCGACCAGCACGTCGTACTCGTGGTTCATGAAGGCCAGGATGACGCGCTCGAGCTCCGCTTCGCCCATCTGCCCGTGGCCGACAATAACCCGCGCCGAAGGGACGAGTTCGCGTATTTTGGACGCGATCTCGTAAATCGATTCGACCCGGTTGTAGACGAAGTAGGTTTGGCCGCCTCGCTCCATTTCGAGCTCCACCGCCGAGCGCAGGAGCTTTTCATCGAACTTCGCGACCACCGTTTGGATCGCCATGCGGTCCTTGGGCGGGGTCTCGATAACGCTCATATCGCGCAGGCCAATGAGTGACATATGGAGCGTGCGCGGGATGGGCGTCGCGGACATGGTCAGCACGTCGATCTGCGCGCGAATCTGCTTGAGCCGCTCTTTGTGCTTGACGCCAAAGCGCTGTTCCTCGTCGACGACCAGCAGCCCGATGTCCTGGAACTTAATGTCCTGCGCCAGCACCCGGTGGGTGCCGATGAGAATATCGACTCGGCCGGCTTCCGTGTCTTCAAGGATCTTCTTCTGCTCCTTGGGCGTGCGGAAGCGGGAGATCATCTCGATGTGGATCGGGAACTGCCGGAAGCGCTTCTTGAAGCTTTCGTAGTGCTGGAAGGCGAGCACCGTCGTGGGGGTAAGCACCGCGACTTGTTTCCCGTCCTGCACGGCCTTGAACGCCGCGCGCATCGCGACTTCCGTTTTCCCATAGCCCACGTCGCCGCACAGCAGCCGGTCCATGGGCAGTTCGGACTCCATATCGGCCTTGATGTCGCGGATGGCGTTGAGCTGGTCGTCGGTTTCGGTGAAGTCGAAGGCATCCTCGAACTCGCGCTGGAACTCGTTATCGGGCGCGAACTGATGACCGCGCGCGGCTTTGCGCTGCGCGTAAAGCTTCAGCAGCTCATCGGTCATGTCCTCCATGGCCTTCTTGACGCGGGCCTTGGTTTTGGCCCACTGCTGCGAGCCGAGCCGGTTGAGCACGGGCGCGGGACCGCCTTCACTCGATCGGTATTTCTGGATCAGGTCGAGCCGGGTGAGCGGGACGTAGAGCCGGGCCGCGTCGTGGAACTCGAGGATCATGAACTCGACGTTGACCCCATCCTGCACGATCTCGCGCAGGCCCATGTACCGGGCGATGCCGTGCTCGACGTGGACGACATAGTCATTAACGGTGAGGTCGCGGAAGTCGGAGACAAACGCGGATGTTTTGGACTTCTTGACCGCGGGCCGGGCTTGGACGTCGGCGTCGTCGGAAATGTCGTTGACGCCGATAACGACCAGGTTTGCGTCCGTAAGCGCGACGCCGTTCGCGAACGAAGCGCGGACGAGGATGGGCGGGACGCGCTCGCCCGGACGCTGCTTCGCCTCGTTAACGGCAAGCTCGGAGGAGGCCTGCTCGGTGCGCCAGCCGATGCGATAGGGGATTTCGTACTCGCGCAGGAGGTCGGCCATACGCTCCAGCTCACCCTGGTTGGCGGAGGCGAGCAGCACACGCTGCTTCGATTCGAGGAGCTCGCGCAGCCGCTCCGTCAGCGCGACAGTATTGCCGTGGAAGCGCGTGGTGGGCCGGGTCTCAAAGGGAATCTCGCTGAGTGCGGTGTCATCTTCAAGTACATCGACGATGCCGAGCTGATCGAGGTCGAGCCCGGGCTGGTTCGAAATGAGGGCGAGCATGAGCTCGGGCTCACGGTACAGGTCCTCGGGGCGCATGAGCTGGCCGATATTGGACCGCTCGTGACGCTGTTCGAGCTTGTTCCACCAGCGGTCTAAATGATTTCGAAGCATACCTGGTTCTTCAACAAAGACGACAGCGCGCTTCCACAGAGCGAGCAGCGAGGAGTTCGCGCCGGCGACGCCGGCGAAGAACTCCCACCCGGGGAAGACCGTGACGCCGGCCACAGCCTTATCCGAGATAGCACGGTCCATGGCGTCTTCGTCGTCCAAACCCGAACCGGTCAGCCGGGCATGGACGGCAGCCAGGAGGCGTTCGGAGACCGGCGTTTCCGTGAGCGGGAGCAGGGTCGCGGTATCGAGCGGCTGGAGCGAACGCTGCGTTTCCGGGTCGAAGCGGCGCAGGGATTCGACCTCGTCGCCGAAAAACTCGATACGGACGGGGCGCTCGGCTTCAGGCGAGTACACGTCGAGGATGCCGCCGCGACGGGTAAACTGCCCCGGCATTTCGACCAGGTCAACCGCGTCATAGCCGACGCTCGCAAGATGTGTCGTGAGCTCGCCGAGGTCGTACTCCTGCCCACGGCGGACGGTGCGAGCGAGGTCGGCATAGTACTCGGGGCGAAAGAGCTTTTGGGCGGCGGCCTCGACGGGGGCGATGACAATGGAAGCAGCGTCGGTGGCGATCTTCCAGAGCGCGGCGGCTCGGGCTTCCTGCACTTCCGCGTGGGGCGACAGGTGCTCGAAGGGAAGGACATCGGGGGCGGGGAGCTTGATGACGCGCTCCGAGGGGAGCGCGCCGGTAAGCTCGCAGGCGGCGCGGACTGCTGTGTAGAGCGCGTCCGCCGCCTTGTTGTCGGCGACGAGCACAATCGCGGGAAGTCTGGATGCGCGGGCAAAGAGCGGCAGGTACAAGGCGCGGGCGGTTGCGGTCAGGCCGGAAACACGCCTGCGCCCACGTCCTAGCGCCAGGTGCCGGGCCGCCTGCTCAAAGGCGGTGTTCCGCTCCAGGTCCGCCAGGAGCTCGCGGACGAAAGGAAGAATCATTGTGTACTCAGTTTAGCAAGCGGTTCAAGGCCTTTTAGTCAATAATGCCTTCGGCTGCATATGATTTGACCGGCAGACGTTGACATTGAGTCAGCGCCTCTAAAGCGCATAGCGACTCGTATGATGGAAGCAGGACGCTATTGGAATGAGGGAACATGGTCGATGTAAAAAGTGCTGTACGGGCTGCCACGACTTTTGTAGGAGATCTTTTTCCAGAAGCACGGGACATCCGACTGGAAGAAGTGGTACCCACTGCGCATGACTGGTCCGTAATTGTTTCGTTCAAGCCGAATGAGTCTCCGACCCTGTCCGAGGTTATGGGCACCGGCACACGCCTTTTTAAAGAGGTTCGTATCGATTTAGAAAACGCGAACCCAGTCTCATTGAGAATCTGGAAGCTCTGATGGAGTATGAGGAGGGCTTGGTCAAGAAGTTTGCAAGGCGAGGCTTGGTGCTTGATTCGAATCTTTTGCTTCTCTTGCTCGTGGGTCTTCACAATCCGAACCTGATCGGTGATGGCAAGTACAACAGATTGCAGAAGTATGACCTTGAGGATTTCAATATCCTCGTCCGCTTCAGAAAATTGTTTTCTCGTACAGCTACGACACCGCACATTCTCACAGAGTTAAGCAATCTCGCCAACGACTTTTCTCAATCGATCAGAGCGAGGTGTTTTAATTCATTTAGGAGTGGGTTCGTCGGCCTTGACGAGATCGCCATACCCAGCTCGCAGGCGGTGAACCGACGGGAGTTTAGCTTTCTAGGCCTGACGGACTGCATTCTTGCCGAACTTACACTAATCTTTTTAGTCGTGAGCGACGACGCTCGTCTGGTTAAGAAGCTTGGGCAGTCAGGTCTTGAGTCTTTCAACTTTAATCACCTGCGGCAATATCTCCTGACACCATAAGCTTGGCCAGCAGCGACGATGCGTGAGGGTATGGCTGCTCGGTTTACATCTGCGAAATGGAGCCCGGTTCACCCCAAATGCTGATTTCGGCAATTGCTAAACTCAGACATGGCCGCCGCCACAGCTCTCCTCCCCGTCCTCCTCTCCAAGTACGAGCCCGTCATCGGCCTTGAAGTCCATGTGCAGCTGCTGACCCGCACCAAGGCCTTTTGCGGCTGCGAGAACCGGTTTGGGGCAGCCCCGAACACGCTCGTGTGCCCGGTGTGCCTGGGGCTGCCCGGGGCTTTGCCGGTGCTCAATGCGCGGGCGGTCGAGTTCGCGACGTTGGCGGCGATGGCAATCAACGCGGAAATCCGTGAAACGAGCGTGTTCGCGCGCAAGAACTACTTCTACCCCGACCTGCCGAAGGGCTACCAGATTTCACAATTCGATAAGCCGCTGGCCGAGCATGGCTGGCTCGACCTCGAGGGGGGTAAGCGGGTCGGGATCACGCGGCTGCACATGGAGGAGGACGCAGGCAAGAGCCTGCATGACGGCCTCCCGGACTCGGGGGTGAGTACGTCGGTGGACCTGAACCGGTGCGGGACGCCCTTGATCGAAATCGTGTCGGAACCCGACCTGCGATCGCCGGACGAAGCTTACGACTACCTGACCAGACTTAAGGAAATTCTGCTCTACACCGGTGTTTCCGACTGCAACATGGAGGAAGGCTCCTTGCGATGCGACGCGAATGTGAGCGTGCGCCCGCGCGGGCAGGAGCGGTTCGGGACCAAGGCGGAAGTCAAGAACGTCAACAGTTTCCGGTTTATCCGGGCGGCGCTCGCGTATGAGATCGAACGGCAGGTGGAGCTGATCGAGTCCGGCGAGCGGGTAGTGCAGGAAACGCGACTGTGGAATGCCGCCGAGGGGCGCACGTACTCCATGCGGTCAAAAGAGCAGGCGCATGACTACCGGTATTTCCCGGAGCCGGACCTGCCCGCGCTTGTTGTAAGCGAGCAGAAGCAGACCGCCATGCGGGCGGAGTTGCCGGAGCTGCCGGAAGCGCGGCGGGCGCGCCTCATCGCGGAGTACGGGATTTCTGCGCAGGACGCCTTTACGTTCACGGCTGCCCGGAGCTTCGCGGACAGCTTTGAGCAGGCGGCGCGGGCGGCCAAAAACCCACGCCGGGCGGCGGCGCTGGTGAGCTCGGAGCTGACGGCGCGGCTGCGGGCGCGCGGGCTGGAACTCCAACAATCGCCGATCACCATGGCGGGCATTGCATTTGCCGCGGACCTGGCCGAGGACGGAAAACTTTCCAGCAAGCAGATGAAACAGCTGTTTGATCTCGCTTTTGAGCGCGGCGAGGACTTTCCCGCCGTGTACGAGCGGGAAAAGCCTGAGCAGATCAGCGACACCGGCGCGATCGAACGCATGATCGACGAAGCAATCGCGGCGAATCCAAAGCAGGTGGAGCAGTATCGGGCAGGCAAGAAAACCGTGGCGGCATTCTTTGTGGGCCAGGTGATGCGGGCCAGCAAGGGGCAGGCAAACCCCTCCTTACTAAACGAGGTGGTGGCTAGGAAATTGGAAGAGTAAAGGCTTCAGTAATCGTGAGGCGAGAGCCTTAATATAATAACCTAGGGAACCTCCTAGTGTCCGTCAGCTATACAGCTTATCTAAGCATTTCGTGTTCGGCACGCATCGTAAGGTTATGCGGAATCGAGCGGCTACGCTACCCCGAGTACAGTCGCTCTGTTTCAATCCCCCTTACCTTGGACAAAATATGCTTTCATCTCAAGTTGAGCCGGTTGCCCTCATGGCACCGCGAAATCGATTTTTGGCTTCGCTGCCGCAGGACGTCATGGAGCGCTTAGCGCCATTCTTAAGTAAAGTGAATCTCCCGCACAGTGCCCGCTTGGTGGAACCGAACCAAGGCAACCGGTGGGTGTATTTTCCCGAGCGCGGCATGGCTTCGGTGACCAGCGCCGATAGGTCGGGCACCTCGGTCGAAGTAGGGACGATCGGGCGTGAAGGCATTGTGGGCGCGCACGCGCTTCTCGGGCCGCGTCGCACGCAAAATACGACCCTCATGCGGGTTCCCGGGGACGCTTACCGGTTACCTGTGGATGTGCTTGCGCCCATGCTGCTCGACTCGCCCAGTTTGTCGCGCGCGCTGCATACCTTTCTCTACGTCCTGCTGGAACAAACGACGCAATTAGTGCTGTGCAACCGATTGCACGAGCTGGAAGCACGGCTGGCGCGGTGGCTCCTGATGACCTGCGACGTCGTGGAGTCCCGTACGCTCAACCTGACCCAGGAGTTTTTAGCGGAGATGCTCGGCGTTGGGCGGCCGACGGTTACGATCTCAGCCGGCATCCTGCAGCGCGCCGGCGCAATCTCGTACAGCCGCGGGCTGGTGGAGGTTGTCAATCCGGAGTTGCTGAAGCAATCGGCGTGCGAGTGTTACACCGTCATCCGCGAGGCTTACAAGAGAGCCTACCCAAGTAATTCCTGACCCGACGCCAAGCGACGGCGGAGTACGCCGAGCATCATGGCCTTGAGTAGGGCTTCGAGCTCAGGGTCATAGCGGTAGCCTTCGTCGCGCATAAAGGCGTGCGCGCCGTTCACCTCGACCCACTGGTAGTCGGCACCAACCTCATCAAGCCGTACCTGGATTTTACGGCGGCCCTCCAAGGGAACATGCGGGTCCTGACGACCCCAGATGTGGAGCAGTTCGCCTTTGATCTCGCCCGCGCGGATGAGAGAGTCGTCCTGCTTTCCCTTACCCAGAGTGCCGGAGTGGATGTCCGTCGCGTAGAAACAGACCGCGGCGCGCACTTCGGGGTTCATGGCGGCGCGGAAGGCGAGGTGGCCGCCGAGGCAGATGCCGACCGTGCCGAGCTTTCCGCTGCACTGCTCCATGCCGGACATATGAGCGAGAAGCGAGCGCGCATCGTCATCGTAAGCGGCGAGCTCCTTCGCATACTTGTCGTGGTTGCCCCGGTCGGAACCGGCTTGGTCATAGGCGAGCACCGTACCCGCGGGCTCAAGCTCGTGGTAAATCTCCGGAACGGCGACGAGATAGCCGTGGCCCGCGAGAAAGCTCGCGAAGCGCCGAATGGGACCGGTCATCTGAAAGATTTCAGAGTAGAGGATGACTCCCGGCCAACGGCCTTCCGCGGCAGGACGGAAGAAGTAGGTGCGCATGGGGCCGTTCGCGGTGGGCACGTCGGCGGAAAAGTCGGTGACGATCATACTTGCTCCGCATGCAAGGCGCGCCGGCCGATATCGCGGCGGTATTGCATGCCTTCAAAGTGGATGCGGTCGAGGGCGTTGTATGCCTTAGCAAGGGCCTCAGGCAGGGTGGGGGCAGCGGCGCAGACGTTCAGGATTCGCCCGCCGGAAGTGAGGTAACGACCCTCGCGCAGCGCGGTGCCGGCGTGAAAGATTTCGACGCCGTCGAGGGTCTTGGCTTCCGCTAGGCCGGTGATGAAGGCCCCGGCGCGGGG
>CAXTUV010000110.1:0-8458 GCA_964247445.1 uncultured Acidobacteriaceae bacterium
CTGGTCAACGCCGGCTATCAGCCGGAGATTGCCTACTTCGAGTGCCTCCACGAGCTCAAGCTGATTGTCGACCTGATGTACCGCGGCGGCCTCGCCTATATGCGCCACTCGATCTCCAATACAGCTGAGTGGGGCGACTACCAATCGGGCAAGCGCGTGGTCACACCCCAAGTGCGCGAGGAGATGGGGCGCATTCTCAAGGACATCCAGGACGGCACCTTCGCGAAGAAGTTCATCGCGGAAAATGAGGCGGGCAATGCGACATTCAACGAGATGCGTCGCGGAGAAGCCGAGCACCCGATCGAGAAGGTCGGCGCGGAGCTCCGGGCCGCCATGCCGTTCTTAGACCCGGTAGTCGTGCGGGGCGGGGCAGTCGAGAAGGCGTAAGCGCGAACCTCATCACAAGAAGCATGATCTTTCTCGGGATGGCACTCGCGGCAAACCTCGGGCTGATGCACGCATCAAGCGGCTGCGCGCCGCAGCCGCAAACCCTAGCCGCCATGCGCGACTGCTACCGGCCGCTGCTCGTCTTCACCCCGTCTACGGACGACCCCCGCTATGTAACTCAATTGAAGGCGTTCGGTAGGGAGGCGTCCGGCCTACGGGAGCGCGAGATGCTTCTCGTTCCCGTGTTCGCCGGTACCACAGGTTCTCTCTCCGCGACCCAAGCGCCCACGGCACTGCTTCCGCAACGTGAGCAGGCAGCCCTCCGCAAGCGCTTCGACGTGCACCGAGACGAGTTCCGGGTCGTGCTGGTCGGCAAGGACGGCGGCGAAAAGTTCGCAAGCGCCACCCCGGCCTCGGCGGAGATGCTGTTCGGCATTGTGGACGGCATGCCGATGCGCCGACAAGAACGAGAGCAGCGCGGGAAATGACTTCCAGTTACTGATACGGAAATATCCTGCCGGCCGCTCCCTACCCGGGAGTAGCATGAGCAGACTGAGGTAAGCGCGAATGACGACAGCGGCAGCTGCCCTGGAAGTAGGGGTGCAAACGCGGGAGCAGATCGTGGAAGCGCTGGGCAGGCTTCCTGTGCTGCAAGGGCTGACAGCGGAGGAGTTTGGCTGGCTTGCCGACCACGGCGAGCAGCGGACCGCCGCGCCCGGCGAGATCCTATTCCGCGAGGGCGAAGCGGCAACGGTCATGAACATCCTGCTGCGCGGAGAGATCCATGTCCGGCGTGAAAGCCTGGCTGCTGGACCCGTGTTCGTGGGGCGCGCGGGGCAGATCAGCGGACTGCTGCCCTTTTCCCGTATGAAGACTTACGGCGGGGTCGGCTTCGCGGTCGGGGAGGTCGCGGCGCTCAACATCCCGTCCCTCTTATTCCCGGAGATGCTCGAGGCGATCCCTTCCATGACGCAGCGCTGCATCAGCACGCTGCTCGACCGCACCCGCGAGGTGACCCGCATTGAGCAGCAGGGCGAGAAACTAAACGCGCTGGGCAAGCTCGCCGGCAATCTGGCCCATGAGCTGAACAACCCGGCTTCAGCAGCGCAGCGCGCCGCCGCCGGTTTGCTCAGTGAGCTTCGCGTGTACGGGCGGCAGAAGTTTGAGTTGGGATCGCTCTGCCTTCCCGCAGACAAGCTCGGAGCCGTACGGGCCTGGCAGGAAGAGGTGCAGAGCCGCCCGCCGATTACACTCCTAGAAGCCGCCGAACGTGAACTAAGTCTGGAGCGCTGGTTCGCGCGCCGTGCCCCGGAGGCTGAAAGCTGGCGCTCAACGCCTGAGTTGAGTGAGCGCGGACTGTCCGTGGACGATCTTGATCGGCTGGATGCGATTCTGGAAGGTCGGGGCGCGGAGGTGGTCCTGCGCGGGCTCGCGTCCTCACTCCGGGCCGAGCGCATGACCGAAGCGATGATCGACGCGACAGCGCGCATCTTCGACCTGATCGGTGCGATCAAGGACTACTCCTACATGGACCAAGCCCCGATCCAGGAAATTTCAGTTCCGCAAGGGATTGAGAGCACCCTGGCCATGCTTGCCTCCCGCCTGGGTTCGATCGAGGTCGAAAAGCGCTTCGCGCCCGACCTGCCGCTGATCTCGGCCTATGGGTCGGAGCTCAATCAGGTATGGACGGCGCTACTTGAAAACGCGATCGACTCTATTGAAGCTACGCGTGACGGCAAGGGCAAGATCACGGTGAGGGTTACCGCCGCCGGAACCATGCTGCTCACCGAGGTTTGGGACAACGGCGGGGGCATCGCACCCGCGCTCCAGGACCGCATCTTTGAACCATTCTTCACCACCCGCGCGCCGGGGAAAGGATTGGGTCTCGGTCTGGACACGGTGCAGCGCACCGTGCATAAACATCGCGGGTACGTAGGGGTTGAAAGCACGCCGGAAGCGACCTGCTTTCAGGTAAGGCTGCCCATTGAGCAGGTCCAGGCATACTAGAGTCGTCCCGTACAGCTGTAAAGGGTCGGCTCGTTTAAAGCTGCAGAAAGTGTTCTTCCTAGCCTTCTGACGAGACCTGACTCAGGCGGAGGAGTTCCTACCGTTCACTCCGCCCTTCCCTGAGCCGGCTAGGAGACCCTGCGTTGTCCCGCGCCCGGTGCCACAAACGGGATCGGCGCGAGTGACGGGCGGCGCACGGGAGCGCCGCTGAGCAGCGCCGCAGCAGAAGCGTGCACAGGCCCGCGCCACTCGGGTACATTGAAGCAGTCACTCTTGTGAGCGGATGGAAGTGGGTTCCCGACGTGGTGCTCCACCAGCACCGCGCGCACGGCTTCAAGCGCTTCCTCGCACTCTCCTTCGCGTATCCGTGAGTAATACACCTTATAACTCTGCTTACAGCAAGGGCATTGCACGTCGCCTTGGCCGTCGTGGGCCGCCATGCACAGAACTTGCATTGTCAAACTCCTTCTAGGGAATGAATGGGGCTGCGCGCTGTTATGTGTTTGGGAGCGGCAGGCGCGCTGCTGCACTTGCCTCTGAGCGACTATAAGCCCAGGGGCCGCACCGTTGGCAACAATTTTCTTTCGACTTCAGCGCCGTCGTGCGCTTGCTCAAGACCTGTTATCGATAACACACTTACATTTTCAGCTTCGAGCGCGAGCTAAGTTTTACATTTTGTTGCTCTTACGGTATTTCCACACCCTAGGCGCGTTTCCCTGCCAAACTCGATGCCGCTTTCACCCGAAGCTTCGCTCAATTCCCATTTTGGGACTGCCGTCGGTGGCCTGTTTCGCTTCAGAACCGGACCGGTTTTCGCGCGTTGATTTCCTGCCGGAGCCTCATGCCGCGGACGCATGATGCCGATGAGGAGTTCAAGCCATGCCGATCCGCTCATGTCGTTTCGCCCGCCCGCAACCTGCTCTTGCTGCCCTGTTCGCCTCTTGCGCAGTACTTCTCTCCGGGTGTGCCGTGACCTCATCCGGCGGCGGCTCGAGCTCGGCTATCGCTCGCGAACAGGCGGCCCTCGCAACCGGCACAATCAGTTCTTCCTTTTTTGGATTGGTAGTGAAAAGCCCTGCCGACCAGCCCACCATCACTGCGGGCGCGCGACGTTTATGGGACGCAGGCGTCACTTGGGCGGAGCTTGAGCCTGCTCCCGGAAATTTCGCTTGGGCAAGTCTGGACGCACAGGTGGAAGCCGCCCAGCAGTTCGGCTCTTCCGTAACCCTCACGCTCGGAATGACGCCCGCGTGGGCCTCGTCCAATCCCGGCGCGACGGCCCTGCCCACGCAGATTGCCGACTGGGACAGGTATGTCGCCGCCGTGGCCGCCCGCTACAAAGGCCGCATCGCCGCCTATGAGCTTTGGAATGATCCCGAAGACCCTGCCTATTGGTCGGGACCGTCCGGCAGTCTCGGCCAGGACTTAGCCATGCTCGCCCAGCACGCGGCTGCGGCGATCCACGCTGCCGACCCCGCCGCCCTACTTGTTTCCCCCGCGCTTTCGCCCTCGGCTCTTCAAGGATTCCTCGCTGCGGGCGGCGGGGCGGCGGTCGATGTTGTCGGAGCTGCCCTGAATCCGCCGGGTCAAGCGCCCGAGGCCGGTTTGGGAACGCTCCAGGCCTTGCGCGCGGCGGCCGCCGGAACCGCTGCGGATGCCAAGCCGATCTGGAACGACAGTCCCGCTTGGACCCTCCCCGCTGCGGGCCTGGACGCGCCGACGCAGGCCGCTTATACCGCCCGCGCGCTGATCCTGGACGCCGCCTTCGCCGTGGGACGCATGCACTGGTACGCGTGGGATGATGCGTCCGCCGGCGTCGTGGCGCTTACCACCGGAGCCCTGCAGCCCACGGCTGCGGCTCAGGCGTACGCGCAGGTGGAAACCTGGCTTGCCGGCGCACAGCTGAACGGCTGCGCCGCAAATGCAAGCGGGCTCTGGACCTGCCAACTGGTCCAAGCCGGGCATACGCAATCGATCCTATGGTCGGCTGCCGGCACCGTCACCGCGAGCTCGCTCGGCGCAACCATGGCCACCGCCCTCAACGGAACCTCTGTGTCCATTGCCGCGGACGGCTCGCTTCCGGTGGGGGCGAGCCCGATACTGCTCCAGTAGCCTGGCGCTCGATGCCGACCCAGGCGATCCATCTACAGCGCCCGCAGCGCCCGCTCGATCCCTTGCTTGCGCTCAAGCAATTCCAATACTCGATTCTCCTCACCACGGCGCTCCGCCTCGCCGAGCGCCGCGCGCACTTCACGCGCTTCCCGCTCCAGCGCGGAGCACTCGAGCGAACGGAGCGCTGCCTCCACATCCCGCAGTTCGAGCGGCTTCGCGCCCTCCTCGACCAGCACTTGCGCCACCATGCGCCGGGTATGCTCGTCCAGCGAGTCGACCGGGTCCGCCCCGGGAGCGCGCGCCGCCAGCGTGCGTAACGCCTCCTCGGAAGCAAGCCCCGCGAATCGGTCCGGGCACGTGCGAACCGCATGCGCGACCGGCTCCCAAACAGCGGAGCCCACCGGCTCGGCCAGCGCCCGCACCAGCTCTTTTTCGGCGTCCGCCAAGCGCACAACGGGTGCCTGGACTGCTGCCTTGCGTCCCGCAGCGGCTTCTTTCAGTTCTTGACGCACCAGTGCCCCGTCAATGCCCAAGCGGTGCGCAGCTTCGTGCGCGAACTCTTCCCGCGCAATTGCATGCGGCAGCCGCCGGATATGCGGCAGAAGCCAGTTGAGTGCCTCGACCTTGCCCTGCGCTGTTTTGCCGAACTGCCCCGCCGCCCGGTCCAGCAGCCAGTCCTGGTGCCGCCGGGCACCCCGCACCGCTTCTATGTACGCGGGCGCCCCCCGCTCGCGGATGAAGCGATCTGGATCGAGCCCGTCCGGTAGCGCCATGACCCGTACCTCGAAGCCTTCCTCGGTCAGTAGGGCAATGGACTTTTCGGCCGCCGCCATTCCTGCTCTATCGGGATCGAAGTTCACGATCACCCGCTTGGTATGCCGCGCTAGGAGGCGCGCCTGCGCCTCGGTAAATGCGGTGCCGCTCGTGGCGAGCACGTTTTGAACACCCGCGAGTGAAACCGCGATGCAGTCCATCTGCCCTTCCACCAGCAGGGCAAAGTCGTGCTTCTGCGTCGCATACTGCCGGATCACCGGCCGCGCTTTGTCCAGGTTGAACAACACATGGCCCTTGGTATAGAGCGCGGTTTCGGGCGAGTTCAGGTACTTCGCCCGCTCGTTCGGGTCCAGCGCGCGCCCGGTGAAAGCGATTACCCGTCCGCTCTCATTGTTAATGGGAAAGGTCACGCGCTTGCGAAACCGTGGGTAGAGCGGCCCTACACTGCCGTCCTCCTGCTCTTTCTGAGTGAAAAGCCCGGAGGCCATCAGCAACGGACCTACATCGCCGCCGGCTTTTTTTTCCAAGAACTGCCGGAGCGCCCCGGAAGAGTCAGGCGCGTAGCCCATGCGGAATTTCTGCATGCCCTCGCCGGTAAGCCCACGCCCCAGCAGGTATGCTTTCGCAGCCGTACCTTCTGGCGAGCGCAGCTGCTCCTCAAACCACGCGCAGGCCCACTCATGGAGGTCCAAGAGCCGCGCCCGCTCGCGATGCTCCCGCGCTTCCTCGGCCGAGGAAAACTCATGCTTGGGCAGCGGAATGCCGCACTTCGCCGCGACCGCCCGCACTGCTTCCGGAAACGGCAGGTTCTCGATTCGCATGACAAACGTAAACACATCGCCCGAAGCGCCGCAGCCGAAGCAGTGAAAGAACTGCCGCGCCGCGTGGACGTTGAACGACGGCGACTTTTCCCCATGAAACGGGCACAACCCCGACCAGCTCTGCGCCCCCGCCTTACGCAAACGCACATGCTCGCCGACAATCTTGACGATGTCGGCCTGGGTTTTCACGGTTTGGGTCCAGTCGCCGGGCATGGCCCTATTGTCGCGCAAACGAACGCGTACAAAAGCAGGTTCCGACGTCGCTTCTCCGCTGCTGAGCCGCAACGATCAAGTACAGTGACTGTGAAGGAGATGCGATGCACGACCTGTACACATTAGGAGCGACCTTGGCCGTCATCCTCATCGGCCTGCTTTATAACGGCAAGCAAATTGCCGGCTTGCGCAACGAGTTACGCGCGGAAGTCTCAGCCTTGCGTACAGACCTGCGCTCAGAAATGCACGCCATGCGCGCCGAACTTCGCGGCGATATTAAAGATCTCCGCGCCGAGATGAGCGCCCGCTTCGATGCTTTTAACGCGGAAGGCTACAAGTTCTCGCGCGAGCAGGGCGAGCAAAACGCGCGACTGGACGCAATCGAGAAGGGTCGCAGATAGAGCCTACAGCTCGGATAACCGGCGCGAGAAGATTCTTAGTGTAAATTTTACTTACTTCGCCATCCGCCTTTGCTAGGCGCGGGGTCACCCGACATGGCTTGGTTCCGTTCCATCCTCCTCGGGTTCATCACTCACGGCCTCGCGAATTGCTTCCGCGCAACGCCGCGGCAGATCAAGCGCTTGAGAAGGAAGCTTTGGCCGGGCACAGCCTGCTCTACATTCCAAGCAGCGACGCCCCAACAATTCGCGAGCTGCCCGCGGTCTCTCCCGACCCGATCCTCCGCTTCCTATGGCGCGCCGAGCTGCTGTTCATCTGTTGTATCAGCCTTTCCTGCCGCCGCCCGCATCCTGAGTTCCCCACCCGCGCATCCCATTCGTCAGGCGAAACACGTAAGGGAGCGCGCGCATGGGCAAGGCAGTGAAGGCTGTATTTTGGATTGTCGGAATCTTTGTCGTGCTCATCGCCGGCGCCGCCGCGATCCTGCCGGCATTTCTCAATGCCGACTCGTTCCGCGCGCGCGTGGAGGCCGACGCCACTAAGGTCACCATCGGCAAGCTCGCTTTGTCGATTTTTTCGGGCGGGCTGGTCGCGAACCAGGTGGCTATCGCCGACGACCCACGCTTTTCCAACCAGCCATTTCTTCAAGCCGACAGCGTGAAAATCCGGGTTGAGCTGATCCCGCTGATCTCCAGCAAACAGGTGCATATCCAGGGCTTTACCCTGCAGGACCCAAAGGTCAACCTGCTGCAATCCTACCCGGCCACGCCGGGCGGGGCTACCGTCTGGAACTACTCCTCGCTCGGCGCATCTTCCTCAACGCCGCAGGCCAAATCCACTTCCTCGAACAGCAGCCTGAGCTCGCTGACGGCAGGGTCCATCGAAATCGCAAAGGGTGCGATCACCGTCGGCAAGCGGCCCCAGTCCGCGGCCGCACCGGACCACACCTACCAAAACGTAGACCTGACACTCAAAAACTTCGGCTCCGAAAAGGCTTTTCCCTATGAGCTTTCGGCGGAGCTGCCCGGTCAAGGTACGGTCACCGCCAAGGGCAATGCCGGTCCCATTGATCAGCGCGATGCGGCAAATACCCCGTTTACGCTGGATCTTCAGGCCAAGCACATCGACCCGCTCGCCGCAGGGTTCGTGGACCAGTCAGCCGGACTTTCAGGACTCGTCGAAGTCTTCAACCTCCAAGCTGCCTGGAACGGGCAGCAGATGCACATCACCCAGCTCACGCTTGAGAAACCCGCGCTGACCATCGTTCAAAGCAACAAGCCGACGCCGAAGAAGCCCGCACAGCCGGCCGATCAAACCTCCCTGCTCCAGCAGCTTTCTGTCGATACGGCTTCCATTGCGAACGGGTCGGTAACGCTGACCACACCGGGCAAGGCGGGCGCGCCGGTGGTGTACCAGAACATCAATGCCAAGCTCACGAACCTGACCCCGAAGAGCCAGTCTCCCTTCCAACTCACGGCCGACCTGCCCGGCTCGGGCTCCGTCGCCGCAAACGGACGGCTCGGACCCTACAACCAAGTCGATGCCGCGCAAACGCCGGTTTCCGCCAACGTGAACCTGAAAGGGATTCAGCTGGGCCAGGCGGGCATTCTGCCGCCGGATGCAGGCATCGGCGGCACGCTTGGGATGCAGGCGCAAGTGCAGTCGAACGGACAGGTTTTGCAGGCAGCCGGCAAGGGTCAAGTGCAGGGCATCCGTTTGGCGCGGGGCGCGACGTCCTCGCCGAA
>CAXTUV010000111.1:0-8403 GCA_964247445.1 uncultured Acidobacteriaceae bacterium
CCTCCGCCGTCCCGACCGGCGGCGCTTCCAAAAGCGCGCGGTCGGGGGCGTGCAGCTCGATGTGCTTCGCCGGGTGCGCGAGCGCGTAGTGCGTCGCGAGCGCGGCGATGTGCGCGGTCTCGGTCGGCTCGGATTTCAGGAACTTCCGCCGCGCGGGCAGGTTAAAAAACAAGTCGTCGACCGTGAAGCAGGAGCCTGGGGCCCCGCCCGCGTCCTCGACCCGCGCGATGCGCCCGCCGTGGATCTCGATCCTGGTCCCGTGCCCCGCGCCGGCTTCCCGGGTCGCCAGCTCCAACCGGGCGACCGACGCGATTGAAGGGAGCGCCTCGCCTCGGAACCCGAGCGTCCCGATGGCCAGAAGATCGTCCGCTGTTTGAATCTTGGAGGTGGCATGCCGCTCAAAGGCCAAGAGGGCATCGTCCCGGCTCATCCCCGCGCCGTCATCCGCCACCCGGATGCGCTTCTTGCCGCCCGCCTCAATCTCGATCCGGATCCGGCCCGCGCCCGCGTCGAGCGCGTTCTCAACCAGCTCCTTGACCACCGACGCCGGGCGGTCGACCACCTCGCCCGCCGCGATCTGGTTCGCGACCTGGTCCGACAGGATGTGGATGCGTCCCATCGCACCAGCTTACCCCGCGCGGGTGCGCCGGCGGGTGCCCGGATTCAGGGCAGGGCAGGCGCGGACAAAGGAGTCGAGCGCCTGCCCTCCGGCCCCCTACTGCGGCTGCTCCTGCTTTTCCCGCTTTTCGTTGCCCTTGTGCTTGCGGATTTTATCGGCGACCACGCCCGTGCCCGCGCCCGCGCCGCCGCCGATCAAGGCGCCCTTGCCCCCGCCGGCCAGCCCGCCGATCACGGCACCGCCGGCCGCCGTGCCGCTGACCGTCTTGGCGGTGTTGTGGTGCTGCTTGTCGTAGGCATCCTGTTGGCGCTGCGCGCGGCGGTGCGCTGCTTTCTCCTGCGCCGTTTGCCCGCTGTTCGGATCGGTGGTTTGCGCCCCGGCGGCTCCCGCCGCCATCGCCGCCGCCATCGCCATCCAGATAAGACCTTTCCATCGCATCATGCTCGCCTCCTTCGCCTGCCCGCGCGGAGCCGGGATGTCTGCTTCCCGGCAACCCAGGCATGCATGAAAGTTGGATGCCGAGGAGACGGCCGGTCGCAACCCGGCAGCGGTAAACCCAAGCGACAGGTCGCCTCGGGACGCGCCCTCCTCACCGCCCCACCAAATCCCCCAGCACGTGCATTCTGAGGAAGTTCGTCGACCCCGCGTTGGTTCGGGTGCCGGCCACGATCCCGATGATCTCGCCGGGGCGGGCGAAGTGGCTCCGCTCGAGCGCTTCCTCGACCGTTTCGATCATGCGCTCGGTGGTGGCCGCCTTGCCGCACTCCAGCGGGTACACCCCCCGAAGCAGGCTCATGCGCCGCAGCACGGCGGGCGAGCTCGACAGGGCGCAGATCGGCGGCTTGGGGCTCCGTTTCGACAGCAAGCGCGCTGTCGCGCCCGATTCCGTGAACACCGCGATTGCCCGCACGTCAATCTCCTCGGCCGCGTGCGCCATCGACTCGCAGATCGATTCGGGCACGGTGCGGGCATGCGCGCGCACCCGGGGCGGGTACACCGCGGGCAGGTCGCGCATCTGCGCCTCGGTTTCCATCACGATCTTGCTCATCATCCGCACCGCTTCGACCGGGTACTTGCCCGCGGCGGACTCGGCCGACAGCATCACCGCGTCGGTCCCGTCGTAGACCGCGTTCGCGACGTCGGAAGCCTCGGCGCGCGTGGGGCGCGGGTTGTCAATCATCGACTCCAGCATCTGCGTCGCGGTGATGACCGGCTTGCGCGCCTCGGCGGCCCGGCGGATGATCAGCTTCTGCATCGCGGGTACCTTCTCGGGCGGCACTTCCACGCCCAAATCGCCCCGCGCGACCATCACGCCGTCGGCGGCCTGGAGGATTTCGTCCACGTTCTCGATCGCCTGCGGCTTTTCGAGCTTCGCGATGATCCAGGTGTCGGCCCCGGCGGCGGCGATGCGGTCCTTGACCAGCCGCACGTCCTCGGCGTTGCGGACAAAGGACAGGGCCACCGCATCTACCCCGGCCTCGATCGCGAACCGGAGGTCGTCCGCGTCCTTGTCGGTCAGCGAAGGGACCTTGGCCGCGATCCCGGGCAGGTTGATGCCCTTGTTCTCGCCGAGCAGGCCCCCGTTCACCACCAGGCAGTCCACCTCCCCGCCGCGCACCTGGGTGACAAGCAGCTCGATCAGCCCGTCCGAGAGCAGCACGCGCGCGCCCGGTTCGAGATTTTCGGCAAGCGTCGCGAAACCGGTCGCGATCCGCTCCCGGGTGCCGGCGATCGGCTCGGGCGTAATCGTCAGCATCTGCCCGGCTTCGAGCAGCACGGGGCTTGCCAGCAGCTTGCCCGTCCGGATCTTCGGCCCTTGGAGGTCGGCCAGGATGCAGACCGGCTTCCGTTCCTCGGCTGCCACGCGGCGGATCATCGCGATCAGCTCGGCCATCGCCGCCTGCGTGCCGTGCGAAAAGTTCAGCCGCGCCACATCCACCCCGGCCCGGAGCAGCGAGCGAAAGGTCGCCTCGTCGCTCGACGCCGGGCCCAAGGTCGCCACGATCTTGGCCCGCCGCGGCTCGCCGCCCGCGCCCACGTGAAACGGGTCCGCCCCGAAATCCACCCGCAACTCCTTTACCGCTTCCGCCACGCTCACCGTCCTACCCCCTGCTCCCCGCCCGCCTTCGCCCAACCCGGGATCGCGTCCGCGTTCAACCCGTCCGGAAACTCGCGCCGGTCGTCCTCCGCGAGCGTGGTCGCCGGCTCCCAATCCCACATCGGATACACCTGCGCATTGAACTCCGCCCCGAGCAGGGTGGCGATCGACACGAAGTACAGCCACACCATGGTCGCGATCCCCGCGCCGAGCGAGCCGTACACCTGCCCGTAGTCCGCCCAGCGTGTGACATACCAGCCGTAGGCCATAGTAGAGCCGAACCACCCACAGGTGGCAAGCACCGCCCCGGGAAGCGTGCGCGCCCAGGGCGGGCGCACCGGTGTCGCGAAGTGAAACACCACCTGGCACACCCCCACGCCCCCCGCGAGCGCGACCGCCCAGCGGGCGGCGCGCCACAGCACAAGGACGGAAGCGCGGACGACGTGGTCGGCCCCCGCGATCATCCCAAGCTCGATCTGGTGGCCGAACACCACGAACGCGGTCGCGAACACCATCGGCAGGAGCGCGGACGGGATCAGCAGCAGTGCGACCAGCCGCTCCTGCCAAAACCGGAAGCCCCCGCGCGGCAAGCGGTAGGCCCGGCGGAATCCTTCCATGATTGAGAGCATGACGCCGACGGCCGCGAACAGCGCCACCAGCGCGGCGGTTGCGAGCAGGCGGCGGCCCCGCGCCCCGTTCGGCGCGAAATAGCGCCCGGCGAGCGCCATGGTCGCCTGCGGCAGCAGGTCTTGGAGCATCCCTCGTACGTCGGCACGCACGGTTTCCGTCGTCGGGGCCTTGGCCAGCAGCGCGGCCGCGACCAGGAGCGCGGGAAATAGGCTGAGCAGCTCGGAAAAGGCCGCCGCTTTCGCGAGCGCGAATGCGTTGTGCCCGAACGCCTTCGCGACCGCGCGCCGCAAGTGTGGCCATCCCGCTCCGTGCATGGGTTCCACAGCTTACAAGCCTGCTCCGCGCCCGTCGAAACTCCTCTTCCCAGCCCTGCCCTCGCCGGAGTAGACTGCGGCACCTGAACAGATTCCGGACGGAGGAGCCCGCGTACGCAACCGCCGGCTTTTCGAGCGACCCCGCCCTGTACCTGAGCAACTTCCGGAGGCTCCCCATGCCGCGTACACCCGCAGTTCCCGCCCTCGTTGCTTTGCTCGCGCTCGCCGGCTGCGGCGGGCACTCCAAGAGCGAACACTATTACCTGCTCGCCACCAACATCGGCCTGCCCTACTGGCAGGCCGCGAACGCCGGGCTCGCACGGGCCGCCGAGGAAGCAGGGGTGTCGACCGAGATGCGCGGGGCAACCGCTTTTGACCCCGCGGTCGAGCTGCGCGAGTTCCGGGACATGCTGGCCCGCAAGCCCGCCGGCATCCTGATTTCGGTCGCCGACCCGGCGCTGTTCACCCCGGAGATCAACGGGGCTGTTTCGGCGGGCGTGCCGGGGATCACGATCGACTCGGATGCCCCGGACTCGAAGCGCCTGTACTTTATCGGCACCAACAACTTCGAGGCCGGGCGCTTGGGCGGGCAAAAGGTCGCCGCGCAGCTCAACGGTAAGGGCAACGTGGTCTTCTTCACGAACCCGAAGCAGCCCAACCTCGTTGAACGGCTCAAGGGCTACCAGGACGTGTTCAGCGCCAACCCCGGGATCAAGACGGTTGAGGTATTCGACATCCAGGGCGACTCCGGCAATGCACTCGACAAAGCGCAGGAGTACCTTCACCGCGCGGGCAAGGACAAGATTGACGCCATGGTCTGCTTGGAGGCCGCCTCCGGCAAGGATGTCGCGGAAGCGTTCAAGCGGACCGGCGCGCAAAACCGCACCCTGGTCGCCATGGACACCGACCGCGACGTGCTGCTCGACGTAGGCAACGGCGTGGTCGACGCGACCATCGCGCAAAAGCCGTACACCATGGCCTACCTGGGGCTGAAGGCATTGGCTGCGATGCACCAAAAGCCGTTTGCCTTCAACAAGGACTACGCGGCGGACCCGTCCTCGCCCGTGCCCGCGTTTGTCGATACCGGGGTGGCGCTGGTCGATAAAAACAACGTCGACCAGTTCCTGGCCAAGCCCTCGGCTGGCGGCGACGCGTCCGGCCAGTGAGTGTGGGAAAGGAAGGATGTCCTTTTTTACGTCAAGGTAACCGAAGTAAGGGTGACCATCGTGCACACTGGGCATGTTCCTTCCCATCAAAGGACCACGCCCATGTACATCTTCCGGTGCTCTCTTTTGCCTTGTCCGCGGCCGCGGCCGCGGCGCAAACCCCAACGCTGTCGCTCGACGCCGCTTCCGGCCGCCACCCGATCAGCCCCGAGGTGTACGGCATCGCCAGCGGCGTCGACGCGAACTTCGCGCGCGAGATTCGCTTGCCGAACGTGCGCTGGGGCGGCGACGCGGCCACCCGCTACAACTGGGAGGTCGACTCCTCGAACGCCGGCTTTGACTGGTACTTCATGGGCGGCAGCGGGCAGGCCAACCCGGTGCCGAGCGCGGGACCGGATGCATTTGTGCAAGGCTTCCAGTCCGCCGGGACGCAAGCGCTTCTGACCGTGCCGATTATCCCCTACGTGAACAAAACCGCCGCTTGGAACTGCTCCTTTCCCGTGTCGGTGTACGGGGCGCAGCAGTCGACCAACCCCTATGTGCACCCGAACGGCGATAACTGCGGCAACTCGCTCACCGCCGCGGGCGGGCAGCTTACGGATAACAACATTTATGCGAACCACGTCGACAACTCCGTCCAACTCCAGCAGGGCTGGCTCCAACACCTCATCGCCCGGTTCGGCACGGGCGCGAACGGCGGGGTCGCCTACTACCAGCTCGACAACGAGCCGTTCGGCTGGGGCAACACCCACCGTGATGTGGAACCCGGCGGCGCGAGCTATGCAACGATCACCGCGCTGGGCGAGCAGTACGCGGCCATGATCAAGCAGCAAGATCCGTCCGCCCTGGTGCTGGGCCCGTCCGACTTCACGCTCGGCGGCTGGATCGGCAACCCCCAATCGCAGAACGGCCTGTACGCCGGCCAGTACTACCTCCAGCAGATGGCCGCCTACCAGGCCGCGCACGGCACGCGCATTCTCGACGCCTTCGACGAGCACTACTACCCATCGTTCTCGGACGCGGCCTCGCAGCTCGCCGCCACCCGCACCTTGTGGGATCCGACCTACAACGGCGGCACCTGGGTCGAGCAGTATTTCTTCAACGGCCCCATGCAGCTGATTCCGCGCTTCAAGCAGTGGATCGCCCAGTACTACCCCGGCACGAAGCTCGCTTTGTCGGAGTACTCGATCGACTCGGGGCAGAAGCAGGTCACCGACGCGCTTGCCGAGGCGGATGTGCTCGGCATCCTGGGCCGCGAAGGCGTGGACTTCGCGAATATGTGGTATCCGCCAGCGCCCACTGATCCCATTGCGTACAGCTTCCGTTTGTTCCGCAACTACGACGGCGCGGGCGCGGCGTTCGGCGAAACCGGTATCGCGGCCGCGAGCACCGACGGAGGGCAGCTCGCGGTGTACGGCGCGCCGCGCGCCGCGGACGGCGCGTTGACAGCGGTGGTCATCAACAAAACCGCCGGCGCGCTCCAAACCACCCTGTCGCTCGCGAACTTCAACGCGAGCTCCGCGAAGGCCTGGAGCTACGGGGGCGCGAATCTCAGAGCCATCACGGCGCTCGGCGGAGTTTCGATCAACAACGGGCAGATTAGCTATAACTTCCCGGCGTACTCGGCCACGGTGTTCGCGATTGCGGGAACCCTGCCCGCGGCCGCGCCGGTCGCGAGCGGGACGTACACGCTCACCAATCACGCGAGCAACCTCCAGCTTGCCGCGCCCGCGTCGGGAACGCAGCCGGTCCAAACCTCAGCCGGGCAGAAATGGGTGTTGAGCTATGCGAATGGCTACTACACGGTCGCAAACGCCGCGAGCGGGCTGCTGTTGACCGACCCCAACGGGGCGAAGACCAGCGGGACGCCGCTCGCGCTCGCCGGGCCGCAAGCGAGTCCTGACACGCAGCTGTGGTCGTTGAGCAAAGGCTCGACCGGCTGGGTGCTGCACAACAAAGCAACCGGGCTGGTCATCGACGACCCGGGCGCGTCTAAGCGGGCCGGCACGGGGATCATCCTGTGGCCGCAGAACGGAGGCGGCAACCAGAGCTGGGCAATTCAGTAGCCGCGCCCATGCAGCTCATGTGGGATCAGGTCTGCTAGAGTTCCTCTGGCGATTCGGCGGGTATGCAAGCGGGATCGCGATTGGAGTCTGCCATGACTTCCCTACCCACGCACGGCTTTGTCCGCGCTGACGGCATCGAGGTGTTCTACCGCGATGCCGGACCGCGGGACGCGCCGGTGCTGCTGCTTCTGCACGGGTTCCCCTCCTCCTCATTTCAGTACCGCAAGCTCCTGCTGCTGCTCGCGGACCGCTACCGGGTCATCGCCCCCGACCTGCCAGGATTCGGATTTACCCGCGTGCCTGCGGAGCGCGGCTACCGCTACAGCTTCGCTTCCCTGGCTGAGACCGTCGCCGCGTTCACCGAAGCTCTCGGGCTCCGCCGTTTTGCCATGTACATCTTCGACTACGGCGCGCCCACCGGCCTCCGCATGGCCCTCCAACACCCGGAGCGCGTCGCTGCCATCATCACGCAAAACGGGAATGCCTACGAGGAAGGCCTCGGTAATGCCTGGGCTCCCACACAGCGCTATTGGAAGGAGCCGTCGAGCGAAAACCGGGAAGCGCTCCGAGCCGTGCTCACCCTGGAGGCGACCCGCTCGCAGTATGTGGACGGCGCGCCCGGCCCGGATTCAGTCGCTCCGGAGTCCTACACTTTGGACGCCGCCCTGCTTGCCCGTCCGGGAAACGCCGAGATTCAGCTCGACCTGTTCAAGGACTATGCGACCAACGTCGCGCTCTACCCGGAGTTCCAAAAGTACCTCCGGGAAGCCCAACCGCCGCTGCTCGCGATTTGGGGACGCAACGACGCATTCTTTCTGCCCGCCGGGGCCGAAGCCTTCCGGCGCGACCTGCCGCATGCGACAGTTCAACTGCTGGATGCGAGCCATTTCGCGCTCGAAACACACGCCGCGGAGATCGCCGCCGCGATCCGAAGCTTCTTGGAACCGCTCGTCCTGACCTAAGAGCCGCCAACGCGAACGGGGCCTCCCGAGAAAGGAGGCCCCGTTTGGTTGTTGCTGTGCGGTTTAGCGGTGCCCGTTGGCCACCGGCTGCGCGGTCGCGCCCGGCGAGTCCGCCGTGCTGCCTTGGTAGCGCGAGTGCCGCCCGTCGCCCGGCTGCAGCGGTGAGACGCCGCCCTTTTGCATCAGCTGCGCCGCGATCTCATAAATCTCCTCCGGCGCGTAGTCCGGGGCGAAGAACGTCGGCGCTTCATTGTTGACCGGACCCTCGGCCGCGTAGTCCGGCACACCCGGCACAACCTCCAGCGGCTGCCCGTCCGCCCAGTCCGCCGGTCCCGACCAAATCCCGGCCAAATCCGAGTACTCGCCGTCCAAGTTCCAGGTGTACAGCTTGCGGTGCGAGCCGATGGCTTGCCACTTGCGCGCTTCCGGGATTTTCGCGTCGTCGATGTTCGGGGTCGGAAGCATCTTCGTCACTTCCACGCCCGTGATCTTGCGCAGCGCCAGCGCGTACGCAGCCTGGTGTACGCCGCCGCGCAACATCAGGTTGC
>CAXTUV010000112.1:0-8395 GCA_964247445.1 uncultured Acidobacteriaceae bacterium
GAGCATTTGGGTGAGTCGAACACCTCCTACGCGCAGGGCGGCATCGCGGTGGCGCGAGGCGGCGCTGAGGACATTGCGGAGCACTGGGCCGACACGCTCGCGGCCGGCGACGGCTTGGTCGATCGCGAAGCCGCGCGCGTGCTGGTTGAGGAAGGCCCGGCTCGCGTGGAAGAACTGCTTGCCTGGGGTACCGGCTTCGACCGCCACCACGCGACCGGCGAGCTGCTGCTGACCCGCGAAGGCGCGCACTCCCGCTCGCGGATTCTTCACGCGAATGGCGATGCCACTGGTGCCGAGATTGCCCGGGCGCTGCTTCTCCACGTACGTACCCACCCCCGCATAGAGCTTCTGGAGTGGACCACCTGCGTGGACTTGCTCGTAAGCGACGGACGTGTACGCGGGGCTTGGTTGCTCGGGCGGTCCGGCGAGCTCACGGCCGTAACCGCCCGGGCCGTGCTCCTGGCGAGCGGCGGCGCGGGACAGGTGTACTCCGACACAACAAACCCCACAGTGGCTACCGGCGACGGCATCGCGGCGGCGTGGCGCGCCGGGGCGGCCATTGCCGACATGGAGTTTTACCAGTTCCACCCCACCGCGTTGTCGCTGCCCGGCGTGCCTCGCTTTCTCTTGTCGGAAGCGCTGCGGGGCGAGGGCGCATACTTGGTCAACGACGCGGGCGAGCGTTTCATGCCCCGGTACCATACGCTTCTCGAGCTTGCGCCACGGGATGTGGTCGCCCGCGCCATTACCCGCGAGGGGCTTGCCGCCGATGGCTCCGCACGGCCCGTGTACCTGGATATGCGCCACGCGCACGAAAATCTTGCCGAACGCTTCCCGGGCATTTCGCGCTTCCTCGCCCGGCACGGCTTGGCGCTCAATCGCGACTTAGTTCCGGTCCGCCCCGCGGCCCACTACCTGATGGGCGGGGTCGAAACCGATGTGTACGGCCAAACCTCGCTGCCGGGGCTGTATGCCGCGGGCGAGGTCGCCTGCACCGGCGTGCACGGGGCCAATCGCTTGGCGTCTAATTCGCTGCTTGAAGGATTGGTATTTGGCGCGCGCGCCGCAGGTGCCATGCTCGCCGAGCCTGCTCCTGCGCCGGTCCGGGCCGGAGAGCCCACGCGTGCGCACGAGCCCAACGCTCACGTGCGCCGGAGCCTGCAAACAGCCATGTGGGCCGACGCCGGCCTCCTGCGCGACCGCGCGGGCCTTGCGCGCATGGAGCACTGCCTCGGTGAGCTGGAAGAGCAAGCCCGCCCCGCCGACACAGTCACCCGCGAAGGCGTGGAACAGCGCAACCTGCTCGACATTGCCGCGCTTGTCACCCGCTCCGCGCTCGCGCGCGAGGAAAGCCGGGGAGCGCACTACCGCAATGACTTTTCGGCGCGGGATGACCGACACTATGCCCGGCACTCGCTTGCCGTCGGCGATGCGGCGGTCACTTTTGCCGAGCGCGCGCTGTAAAGCAAATCCACAACAATGCGCCGAAGCGTGAAAGCTGTTACCGCACCGCTTGGAGGACGACGGCAATGAATCTAGGGTTTCACCTTCCGGAGCAGACAGCCGCCGCCGAGCATGCGGAGATGCTTCTGAAAACCGATGTGGATCGCGAAAAGGTCTTTCTTTTCCTGCGTTCCCGGGGCATGAGCAAGATGGACTCCATGCGCATCTTCGCCGATGCAACCGGCACCCCGCTGCTGGAAGCCATGAAAATCGTGCAGCGCAGCCCGGTGTGGCGGTAGCGCGATGCCGATGGGCCAAGGCTCTTTCCGCGTCGCCGTTCTCCTTCTCGCGTGCGGCCCGGCCGGCCTGCATGCGCAGCTTGCGTTGCCGCCGGGCTCGACGCTGCCCGTGTTCCTCGACGGAGCCCTCGACGCGAAGAACGCCCATGCGGGTACAGCCGTGCGCGCCAAGCTCGCCCAGCGGGTGCCTCTGCCGGATGGTGCATTTCTGCCGGACAAAGCAAAGCTGAGCGGGACAGTCGTGACCGCGAACGCGCAAACCCTGGTGCTGCGCTTCGATACCCTGATGCTTGGCGAGCAGTCCGCGCCCATCCGGGTCAAGCTGCTGGCCGCGGCCGATTGGCTGGATGTGGAGCGCACCCACGACAACCTGGGCAGCGCCGACCGCGGCGCGGGTAACCCGACTCAGTGGACCACCGAGCAGGTCGGCGGCGACGAGGTATACCGCGCGAACTCCTTTGCAACGGTCTACAACAAGGTGTCGGAGCCGGTAGGCCGGGCTGATGGCACAGGGGTGTACGGCGCGCCGCTCTCGCCGGGTGGGCTGGAGCGCGCCATGGGTCCGTTTTCAACAACCTCGGCCGGGCTTTACGACCTGCCTGGGATGCAATTCGTCCCGCAAAGCGCGGATGCGCTCAGGTTCGGAATCACGGACGCGAAGTGGAAGCTGCACAGCCACACAGGCTTGCTGCTCCAAGTCGTGCCCTAGCTATCGGGATCCCAAGGATTGATCAGCCGCCGCTGCGGGACTGAGCTTGCTCGCCACGGCGAAGCCGCCCAGAATCGTCACAATCACTACAAGCGATGCCCAGGCCGGCAACTCCACCCACTTCGCCGCGAGCATTTTGGCTGCGACAAAGATCAGGATCACCGCGAGCCCGTAGTGGAGCAGCCTGAGCTTCTCAAGCACAGCCGCGAGGCCGAAGTACAAGGACCGCAGCCCCAGGATCGCGAAGATATTCGAGGTGTACACGATGAATGGGTCGCGCGTGATGGCGAGCACCGCCGGAATGGAGTCGAGCGCGAACAGCAGATCGGTGACCTCGACTGTGAGCACCACCAGCAGAAACGCGCTCCCGGCCAGCTCGCCTTTTCCAGCCAACCGCTTGCGGAGCCAACGCAACAGACGGGGCTGCTCGTCGCCCTCCCCATGCGGCTTGAGCAGGCGCAGACCGGCGATCAGCAGCACCGCGCCGAACACATACTGCACCCAGGCAAACTGATTCAGCAGCGCGACCCCGGCGAAAATTGAGGCGGCGCGCAGCACGATCGCGCCCAGGACGCCCCACAGCAGCACCTGCCGTTGTCCCCGCTCGCTTAACCCGAGCGAGCGGAACAGAAGCAGGAAGACGAACAAGTTGTCGATGGACAGCGAACCCTCGACCAGGTAGCCCGAGACGAATGCAAGCGCGTGCCCGGCCCCTTGCTCGCGCGAAACAAACAGAGCAAAGCAGAATGCCGCGGCCGCGAGCACTGCGGTCCACCACCAGGCTTGGCGCACACCCGCCCGGGCGCTCTTAGCGCGGCCCAGCAGAAGGAGGTCGGTGAGCAGCAGCACGGCGACCAGCGCGTGAAATCCGATCCAGAAGGGAAGGGACGCGCCCGCGAAATGCCTCCCCATCACTTCGATTGCGCGTCGAGGAGCCGGATGGTGCCTTCCACGATCGATCCCGAAACCGTCAGGCTTTTCGCGCTGACTTTGTCGAGCGTGTCCTCGGCCGTGTGGTGGTAGCTGTTATTCGGCCCGTAGTCGATGTCGATGATGTCGGCGCAAGGCACGCCGCGCTGCACGAACGGAAGGTGGTCATCCTCGACCGTTGTCTGCGTTTTAAAGACATAAGCCCCGTCCCCGGCCTGCGCGGCTGCCTTGCCGACCAGGTCTTCGAGCCACGGGGTCGAGTTGGTGTCGCGCTGAATCCCCAAATCCCGGTCGCCGAGTAGATCAAGCAGAAGAAACGCCTTAACTTGCGCCAGCGTGCCGTCGGCCTGCCATTTGGCTGCCAGGTGGCGCGAGCCGTACAGTGAGTCCGAGTGGGTCCACTGCGAGCCGACCGACTCCTCCCCGTCAAAAAACACCAGCCAAACACTGTAGCCCTCGGGCGGGTGCGCGCGGAGGTCGTTCGCGATCTGGAGCAGCATACCGGTGGTCGCCGCCCCGTCGTTCGCGCCGACAAAGGGGATGTCCTTGAGCCAGTAATTGGTTTCGTAGTGGCTGGCCAGGACAACAATGCCGTCCTTTTTCCCCGGGTATTTCACGATGAAGTTGTGCATCAGCTGCGGCCCAGCCGGGGTGGAGGAAGTAAACGTGTCCTCCTGCAATTGATCGTGCGCGAAGAAGTCCTTAAGGTATGACTGCGCCTTGGCCAATCCGGGCGAGCCGTTATAGCGCGGGCCGGTTTCGTCCAGGAACTGCTTGGTGTAGCTGTAAGCCTTCGCGCCGTTGAAAGCCGGCTGCGCGGCAAAGGCCGGCAAGGCGCACAGGAGGAGAAGCAGGAGTTTCACTTGGCTTCCTCAAGCCGGCGCTTGCGCCGTGCCGGGTGCACCGCCGCCGCCACCCCGATGCTGAGCAGATACAAAGCGATCATGGGCGAGGCGAACACGCACATGCTCAAGGGGTCAGGGGTCGGGGTGATGATCGCGGCGACGATGAAAATGAGCAGGATGGCGTACTTGATGTTGTTCCACAGAAATTTGGGGGTGACTACGCCGAACAGCGCCAGGAACATGACCAGGATGGGCAGCTCAAAGGCGATGCCGAGTCCCAGGATCACCGTCAGGAACAGACCCGTGTACTCGTTGATCTCGATAAGCGGCAGGAACCGGCTGCTATAGGAGAACAGGAAGTCGAGTGAGCCGGGAAACACGAACCGGTAGCCGAAAAATGCTCCGGCGAAAAACAGGGTGACCGTCGCCAGCATGAACGGCCACACATACCGCTTCTCGTGCTTATAAAGTCCGGGCGAGATAAACAGCCAAATTTGGTAGAGCACATAAGGCGCGGCCAGCAGGGCCCCGGCCAGGAAGCTCAACTTGAGGTACGCGTTGAACCCGTCCACGGGGTTGTGGATGACCAGGCGCTCGTCCAAGTGGTGCTTGCGGAGCGCGAAGGTGATGGGCTCCTGCATGAATGAGAAAATGCGCTCGTGAAATCCGTAGGCGACAAAAAACCCAAGCACCAACGCTACGATGACATGGATGAACCGCCGCCGGAGCTCATCCAGGTGTTCGAGCAGGCTCATGCCGGGCAGCTCGGCGCGGTCGCTTACCGCGGCCCGCGCCCTGTCGAGGGCGTTCGATTCGAGCAGGTCAGCCATGGTGGGCGTGCGCCTCATCCGGCTGGTGGTGGCCGTTCACGCTGGGGGTCACCGCGGTCGGGGAGGTCTGGTCCGCGGGGCTCCCGTCCACCGGCGGAATCACATCGACCCGCAAAAGCGGATGGTCTTCGATTGGCTGCTCCTCGCCCGTGGTCGCCGAGACTGCGAAGGGGACGGCTTCCGCGCTCGCCGAGGGAGCGGGCGTCGGTAGAATCTTATTCTCGGAAGCAGGCCCCGCTTCTTGCTTCTTCGCCAGATCCTGCTGCTCGGCCGCGCGCATTTCCTCGCTGAATTGGAACTTGAAATCATTTGAGGCCTTGCGGAACTCACCCATCAGCTTGCCCAGCTTTTGCCCCAGCTCTCCGGTCTTGCGCGGCCCGAGCAGCACCAGCGCGAGAACAAAGATGAAAATGGGGTCGGCCAGGTGCATCTTCCTCCGATGATACCCGACCAAACGGAGCTGAGGCGCAGCGTTTCAGCACAGCCCTATTTCCGTTCGCGCGGGCCCGTATTAAACTTCCTGCAACAGGGCGCGAGTTGCATCTCCCCCGGCGGCCCCGCATCTGTTAAAGAAGGCTGCAACATCCCCGCGGCTTGGGTCACCATGCGAAGCCGCTGCAAGCCGGTACATGCTTTCAACATCCCCGTTTGCCCCTGCGCGGCGCGCCCCAAACGCGGCGGGCGGGAGGCGGACTGAAGGCGGAACACTGAAGTGAGCGTTTTGACCGAAGAAGTCGGTGTCGTCGACCCTGCTCGCCCGAAAACGGCAGAGGTCTGCTCTCTTGATAACTACCTCGTCCTCCCTGATCACACGATGGACGAGCGCATCGTGGCCGCCCGCAAGAAGCTGGGTACCAAGGCGGTGCTGCTGGGTCACCATTACCAGCGCGACGAAGTGATCCGATTCGCCGACCATACCGGCGACAGCTACAAGCTTTCCAAGGTCGCTGCTGAAGCCGCGGCTAAGTACCTGGTGTTCTGCGGCGTGCATTTCATGGCCGAGTCCGCCGACGTGCTGGGCAGGGAAGAGCAGCAAGTGATCCTGCCCGACCTGAACGCTGGCTGCTCCATGGCCGACATGGCGGAGATTGGCCAGGTTGAGGACTGCTGGGACGCCCTGCTTCGTTCCGGGCTCAAGCCGGCTCCGGCGGGTGAGCAGCCCTTGGCCCTTAGCCCCAGGCCCTCGACGCTTCTCCCCCTGACGTACATGAACTCCACTGCCGCCATCAAGGCATTCTGCGGCGAGCGGGGCGGGCTGGTCTGTACCTCGTCCAACGCCCGGGCGGCGTTTGAGTGGGCGTTTGCGCGGGCTGAAAAGATCCTGTTTCTGCCCGACCAGCACCTGGGCCGCAATACCGCATTTGCCATGGGCATTCCGCTTTCCGAAATGGTGGTGTATGACCCCTATCAGATCAACGGCGGGCTCACCCCGGCCCGGCTTGCGGCGGCTAAGGTCATCCTGTGGAAAGGCCACTGCTCGGTGCACCAGCGCTTCCTGCCCGACCACGTAGACCAGGTGCGCGCGAAGTACCCGGGCGCGAAGGTCATCGCTCACCCGGAGTGCCGCTGGGAGGTGTGCCAAAAAGCCGACGCCTTGGGCTCGACCGAACGCATTATCCGCTTTGTCGAGGAGCAGCCCGCAGGCGCGACCGTCGCGATCGGGACGGAGATTCACCTGGTAAACCGTTTGGCGCGCCGCTTCGCCCCCGAAGGGAAGCGGGTCATCACGCTCGACGACACTGGCTGCCTATGCACGACCATGTTCCGCATCAGCCCGCAGCACCTATGCTGGGTCCTGGAAAACCTGATCGAAGGTCGCGTGGTCAATCGCATCGAGGTCGCGGAAGACACGAAGTACTGGGCCAGGATCGCGCTGGACCGGATGTTGGAGGTGGGATGAGCGCGCCCGAGGAGAAGCCGGTCCAGCCGAGCCGCGTGATCCGTAAATTCGCGAGCTTCGAAGAGTAGGAGCGCGAAACCGCCCGCTACTGGGCCAGCCGTATAATCGCTGAAAAGATGCAGGCGGCCGCCGAACTCGTGAGGGACGGCTATCGTGCTGGAGGGATCGACGTCGATACTCCCGGCTGGCCGCGCACCATCGTCAAAGTGCAACGCGAAGACCAAAAGCCCGAACTGCTTTAAAGGATTCGAAACGGCGCGGGTTCTTCCATGGTTACCCGCGCCTTCCCATTTCCCATAAGCCGGCTGAACTTCTTCCCGAACGCGTCCGACGCGAGAAAGATGCTCCCTAGCTTGAGCGGCCCCAGCGTGTGATTGCCGATTGCCGCCATGCCCATCGACGCGATGCACCCGCACTGCGTGCAGTCCGGCTCCCCGCCGAACTGGCAGGGCGTAATACGGGTCGTCAAGTCAGCTGATACTGTTTCCGTCGTCCGCGCGAAGATGCACTCCTCTGGATTCTTGGGCGGCTCGGCGAAGGCATTGATCGTCCAGTCGTCCATATTCAAGATGGGGTAGACCGCCCGCAGCCGCTTCATCTCCGCGATGACAAAGGCGCGCTGCGCGGGCGATAGGATCTCCGGGTCCGCCGCGCCCCGCTGCGGCGTGAACAGGCTGAACCACACCCGCCACACGGACGGCTGCGCGGACCAGAACTTGAGGAAGTCTTCCAGGTACCCGGGCCGCTCGGCGAACTGCGCCGTAATCGTGCAGTGGACGGTGACGCGCGCGTCTTTGATGCTCTTCAGGATGCGCTCATAGGTCGCCGGCTTGCGTCGCTCGTCGTGCTCCGCCTGTAGACCGTCGATGGAAACGGCGACGCACAGGTTTGGAATCTTCATCCACTCCGCCGGGATGACCCGGAAGGCGCTGGTGACCAGCTGCGTGTGAATGCCGCGGCGGGCAAGCTCCGGCAGCAAACGGTCGAGCTCGCGGTAGCGCACCATGGGGTCGCCGCCGACCAGCGACACGTGCATCGGCTTGCGCTCGTCGACCAGCGCGAGCACGTTGCGGACCAGCTCATCGCCCTTGTAGTCGCTCAACCCGCGCAGCACCGTGCCGCCGCCCAGGTGCGCCGGGTCGAAGGCGTAGCAACCGGGGCAGCGGAGCGGGCACTCCTTGGTGATCTCGATGGACAACAAGGGTGCGCGGCCCGTGAGGATGCGACCCCAGGCCTTGAAAATGTTTCCGAGTTCCATGTCACGTTCCAGGATGGGGCTGCGGTCGACGGCTGCTTTCCGTTCGATGCTGTTTGCCGAGCGTCCTTTCTGATCGTATGCCGCCATTTTTCTGTCCACCGCGCCAACTGTGGAAAGGCAGCGGTAGTGTTTACCCGGGTGTTGCTTGGCGTCGGGATTGTGGGGCAACGGGCCCCGTTGC
>CAXTUV010000113.1:0-3617 GCA_964247445.1 uncultured Acidobacteriaceae bacterium
ATGGACTTCCACGCCAAGCGGCCGAGTCGGGCCTCTCCTCCGGCGATACCGGTCACCAGTGTGCCAAAAATCAAGGGGGCGGTGATGGTCTTGATCAGCCGGAGAAAGATGTCGGACAGAAAGCGGCTGCCGAGCGCGATCTGGGGTAAGTCCAGCCCAAGCTCCACCCCCGCCAGCATGCCGAAAAAGATCCAAGGCGAGAGCGAGTGGCGCGTGAGCGTATTCCAAGCAAGGGGCAGAAGCGCGATGAACCGCACAACAGGCGTATGCGCGGCCAAGCCGCAGGCCCACAGAGAAACGGCGGCGATGAGAAGCCAGAACGGAAGCGCTCGGCGGCGGGAAGGCACCGGCTCAGAATAGCCGTGTCTCGCTTGGTGGGTCAGCGTTCATGGATTTGGGTCTCAGAGGAACGCGCAGAAACGCCGCGCGGATGAATAAAACCTGACATTCACTTTCAAAAAGAAAATACCGCTTTCCCTGCAAGCAGAATCATCGCGCATCTCAGGCCTACATAGCTGTTCCATGCAATTTCCGTGCTCCCGGAAAGGATCGATCCATGTTCCACGCCCGTTGCCTCGCGCCGCTTTCGCTTGTTTTTGCCGCCACCCTCGCCCATGCCCAAGCCCTTCCCACGCAGCCCGTGCTTTCCCCGCAACTGGACGCAGACATGACCGGCGTCGTGCTCCTGTACGACGCCATCAAGGGCACGCCGATCACCAACCTATCGGCACCGGACGCCCGCCAGCAGTTCTCGACCGAGGACGCGGCCAAAATCCTGGCGCGCGGCCTAGGGACGGCGCAAGCCCCCACGCCGCTCGGCAAGGTCACGGACGGGGTGACCATCCCCGGACGCGCGGGCAATGCCATCCCCATCCGGATTTACACGCCGGCGGGCACAGGACCATTTCCGGTCATCACCTACTACCACGGCGGCGGCTTTGTGGTCGCCACGATTGACACGTACGACGCGAGCGCTCGCGCCCTGGCGAGCCTCGCCAATGCGATCGTGGTCTCGGTCGAATACCGCAAAGCACCCGAAGCGCCTTACCCGGCGGCGCTGAACGATGCCGTCGACGCGTACACCTGGGTCACGCGCACCATCGGCGGTTACAACGGGACGGCGACCAAGGTCGCGGTGGCCGGTGAAAGCGCGGGCGGCAACCTGGCCACGGAAGTCGCGATCGCGGCCCGGGATCAAGGATTGCAGCGGCCCACCGCGCAGTTGCTCATCTACCCGGTGACGAGCGGAAACGTGAACCAAGCCTCGGATTTGTACTACACCGACTCGCGGCTACCGCTGCCTACCGCCGCGCTGCCCTACTTCTTCGGGCTGTACGGCGGCAACGCGAGCGACCCCGGCGTCGCCCCGATCAATGCCAACCTTCAGAATCTGCCGCCCGCGACGATCATCGCCGCGCAGGCCGACCCGCTCCAAAGCGATGGGATTGCCTATGCGGCGGCGCTCCAGGCTGCGGGCAACCAGGTGACCTACCGGCTGTACACCGGCACAACGCACGAGTTTTTCGGGCTGGGCGCAGTGGTGCAAAAGGCCGCGCAGGCCGAGCAATTCGGGGCTTCGCAGGTAGCGGCGTCGTTCAGGTAAGTCGGCCCTTGTTTGATTGAATGTGATGTCATCCTGAGAGGGTATGTGCAAAGTCGACATTGATAAGGGGTCATCCTGAGCCCAGCGAAGGATCTGCTTTTCGCCGGCATGGCACGCACAGCACGAAAACAGCAAATCCTCCGTCGCTTTGCTCCTCAGGAGGACCCCATTGCGAGGTGATCACTCAAAAATTAGGAACTTTCCCAGAATGACCCCTTTCAGGGCATAGGGGGATACCACCTACTCTTCCTTCTCATGCAATTTCGCGAGCCCGGCGAAGTCCTCAAGAGTGGTGGTATCTCCCTTGATCTCGCCATTTTGCGCGAGCTCGCGCAGGAGGCGGCGCATGATCTTGCCGGAGCGGGTTTTCGGCAGGGCTTCGACGAAGCGAACTTCTTCGGGTCGCGCAAACGGACCGATTTCGCCGGCCACCCAGGCGCGGAGTTTTTCGCGCAGCGCGCCCCGTCACGGAGACTGACGAAAACGACGAGCCCTTCGCCTTTCAACTCGTGCGGCACCCCGACCGCAGCCGCTTCTGAAACGGCTTGGTGGGCCACCAAAGCTGATTCGATCTCCGCCGTACCCAGGCGATGGCCGCTTACATTCAGCACGTCGTCCACCCGGCCCATCAGCCAGTAGTAGCCGTCCGCGTCCACACGCGCGCCGTCGCCCGTGAAGTAGCAGCCGGGAATCTCAGACCAATATGTCTTCAGGTAGCGCTCATGGTCGCCCCAAATGGTGCGCGCGACCGAAGGCCAAGGTCTCCGCATGACCAGCAGGCCGCCCTGGCCCTGCGGCGCGGCTTTGCCCTGCTTATCCACAACCGCAGGCTCCACGCCGAGAAACGGCATGGTCGCCGAACCGGGTTTCGTGGCGATCGCCCCAGGCAGCGGTGTGAGCATGTGCGCGCCGGTCTCGGTCTGCCACCAGGTATCGACAATGGGGCAGCGCCCGCGGCCCACCTCGGCGTGGAACCAAAGCCAGACCTCGGGGTTGATCGGTTCGCCGACCGTGCCGAGCACGCGCAGGGTGCGGAGCTCAGCCGCCCGCGGGTGTGCGGAACCCCACTTCATGAACGCGCGGATCGCGGTCGGCGCGGTGTAGAAAACCGTCACGCGATGGCGGTCGATCATGCGCCAAAACCGCCCGGGATCGGGGCAGTTCGGCACACCCTCGTAGAGCAGAGTAGTTACGCCGTTCAGGAGCGCTCCGTACACGTCATAGGAGTGCCCGGTAATCCAGCCGATATCGGCCGTGCACCAGAAAACGTCTTCCGCATGGAGGTCAAAAACCAGTTTGGAGGTGAGGTAAGTCTGCACCGCGTAGCCGCCCTGCGTGTGGACCAAGCCTTTCGGTTTGCCGGTGGTGCCGGAGGTATACAGGATAAAAAGCGGGTCCTCGGCGGCGAGCGGCTCCGGCCGGCAGTCCGCTTCGGCCCGCGCCATGCCTTCGTGCCACCACACATCGCGGCCGGGTTCCATCGCGACCGGCGAGCCGGTGCGCCGGAAAACAACGACGCTGCGCACCTCCGGGCATTGCTTCAGGGCTTCGTCGACCGCAGGCTTCAGCTTGATTTCAGCTCCTCGGCGATATGTGCCGTCTTGCGTGAGCACCACCCGGCAGTCGGCATCGCACAGCCGATCGACGATTGCCTGCGGCGCGAAGCCACCGAAGATGACCGAGTGCACGGCACCGATGCGGGCGCAGGCCAGCATCGCGATCGCGGCCTCGGGGCACATCCCCATGTAGATCGCGACCCGATCGCCCTTTTGGACCCCGAGCGCGCGCAGCATGTTCGCGCAGCGTGCGGTTTCGGCAAGCACATCCGCGTACGTCAAAGTGCGCGTTTCGCCCGGCTCGCCCTCCCAAATCAGGGCCGCATGTGTTCCGCGCCCCCGTTCGACATGGCGGTCTAGGCAGTTACGGCTCAGGTTCATGCGGCCGTCCGCGAACCAACGTATGTCGGGGTCCGCGGCACCGGGCTGCCACTCCAACGCTTTGGACCGCGCGTCGA
>CAXTUV010000113.1:3627-8395 GCA_964247445.1 uncultured Acidobacteriaceae bacterium
AGCTCCCCGGCGATTTCCAGCCAAAAGGCCTCCGGCTGATCGAGCGAATGACGGTAGAGTGCTTGGTAGCTCGCAAATGAGGAAACGTGGGCTTGGGCGGCAAAGGCGGCAGGCGGTGGGAACAAAGGCTGCTCGCGGAAGGATGGAGAAAAGTCGGGGATCTCGGGCATGGTGGGCTCGCCTTACGGTAGCGAGCAGACGGGAGGCGAGGCAAGGTCTTGTTCCGTTTTGGGAAGCCCGGACCGTGAATTTGTGCTTTTCACTCTCTATCCCGTAGAAAAGGTGTTGTCATCGAGTAGTGAGCGGCGTCGGCTGTGGCGAGAGGTTGAAATAGGATGAGCACAATAAGCGCGGTAGCAAACGCGACCGGCGGAACCGGATTTCTGGCCAAGGAGCGGACCGTCGCTCCCCCGGGTTGGAGCCGCTGGCTGGTACCTCCGGCTGCTCTGGCCGTGCACCTGGCGATCGGGCAGGTGTACGCATTTTCCGTGTTCGTCAAGCCGTTGTCGGGGCTCACGGACGCCCACGGCGGGCATTGGAATCTGAAAGAAATCGGGTACATCTTCTCCTTCGCCATCGCGGTGCTGGGGATTTCTGCAACGCTGTTCGGAAAGTGGATTGAGCGGGCCGGGGTGCGAAAATCGCTGGTCGCGGCGGCGGCATGCTTCGGGTTAGGCTTTGCGGTGGCCGCGGTCGGTGTGCAGCTGCACTCGCTGCCGATTATGTACCTCGGCTACGGGCTCATCGGCGGCATCGGGCTCGGCCTCGGCTACATCACGCCCGTGGGTACGCTTATTAAGTGGTTTCCGGACAAAACCGGCCTCGCGACCGGCATGGCCATCATGGGCTTTGGCGGCGGCGCGATGATCGGCTCGCCCCTAACCACGCAGCTCAGCGCGTTTTACAAGACGCATTCGCATTTTCAACCGATAGCCGCGACCATGGTGACCATGGGCATTTTCTATTTCTTGCTCATGATGTTCGGAGCGCTCCTCATCCGCGTTCCCCGGCCAGGGTGGAAGCCCCTCGGCTGGACCCCGCCGGCCGACTCCGCCTCCAAAACCGGCCTGACCGGCACACACAATGTGGCGGCAAGCTCAGCCATGGGTACACCGCAGTTCTGGCTTTTGTGGTTCATGCTCTTTTTCAACGTCACCGCAGGCATCGGCATACTCGAGTCCGCCGCGCCCATGATCCAAAACTTCTTTCCCGGCAAAGTCACCCTTGCCGAGGCGGGCGGATTTGTCGGCGTGCTTTCGCTGTTCAACATGGGCGGGCGCTTCATCTGGTCCTCCTTGTCGGACTATGTGGGCCGGAAGCTCACGTTCACGACCTTTTTCGTTTTGGGCGCGATCCTGTTCTTTTTCCTGCCCACGCTTGCCTCGGTGCCTCTCTTCGTACTGGTCGCGGGTGTGCTGATCAGCATGTACGGCGGGGGTTTCTCAACCGCCCCGGCGTTCCTCAAGGACCTGTTCGGGACGCAGGAGGTCAGCGCGATCTATGGCCGGCTCCTGACGGCTTGGTCCACGGCAGGCGTGATTGGGCCGCTTTTGGTTAACGCCATTCTGGACAAAGCGACAGCCGCGGGGCAGCCGCTGCGCGCGGCGTACCCGTTCGTGCTGCACCTGATGGCGGCGCTGCTCGCCATAGGCTTTGTACTCAGCTTGCTGGTACGTCCCGTGGCGCAAAGATTTTGGATAGCACCGGCAAGGACGTCAATCTAAAACCGTGAGCCGAAAAGAGAACGCGATGGAAGATGAAGTGACAACCTCCCCAATCAGCATCGCCCTGGCGTGGCTCGTGGTCATTCTTCCGGCAGCCTGGGGCGTGTACAACACAGCCCTGCGGGCGGCGAAGCTGTTCCAGTGATGGGCACAAGCTTTATGCCGGCAGATTCAGGCGGTACACCGTAAGCCGTTTCGCCGGCGGCAATCATCTGACAGCACGAGTTCAGGAGAACGCACCCAGGCATGCCCACCGCAGCTCCCGTCACGGCTGTCGCGTCCGCGGCGCGCGGCAAGACTGCACGCGACCCGGCGTTTGATTACCTGCGTGCTTTTGTGATCCTGGTGGTGCTGGCCGGGCACTGCGCCCTTGCGTACTCGACTGTGATTCGCCAACCGACAGAATGGAATTCCATCATTCCGATTATCGACCTCCGGACCGCTTCGACTGGGTTGAGCTATGTGGTCAACTTCCTCGACATCGCTTCCATGGGAACGATGTTTTTCGTTTCAGCGCTATTTGTCGCGCCGGCACTGGTCCGCCACGGTCCCGCGCTTTTTCTGCGCGACCGCATGCTTCGTCTTGCCGTTCCATTCCTTGCGTCCATTGTGGTGGTCCTGCCGCTTGGCTACTACGCGGCATGGAAGCTTCGCAACCCCGGCGGCAGCTACGGAATGTTCTGGACGTCGGTAGCCCGCGCGCACTTCAATGCGGTCGGCCCAGCCTGGTTTCTTTGGGTTTTGCTCACGTTTGACTTCATGCTGGCGGCTGTTTTTGTGTTGTTTCGCAGCCGTTTGCGGGGGTGGGCGCAGCGTTTTGAACGGCTCGGGGAGCGGCCTGTACAAATGGCGGCCCTGCTGACCCTCATCTGTGCCGCTTTCTACCTGCCGATGTTTGCGCACTCCGGCTTCGCGTACTACGGAGCTTGGCGATTCCTCACGCCGCCGCTGTTTCTTGAGCCGTCGCATTTTCTCCTGTACTGGACCTGGGCCTGCGCCGGTTTTCTCGCGGGCGCGGCCGGGCTTAACCAAGGAGTGCTCGCCCCTTCCGGCCGCTTTCAGAGGCACTGGCGCTGGTGGGCGGGGTCAGCGGCCATTCTCTTCAACCTTCAATGGGTTCTACTGCATATGCACGCTCTTACCGCCGCGCGCACGCCGGGACCGCACCTGCTGCTTGGCCTTGTTTGGGTCGTCACGCATGTCATGTGCGTCCTTGGCCTAGTCGCTCTGTTTCGAGGGGCCGTCACAACGCGTCGGCCGATTCTTGACTCGCTCGCGCGCTGCTCCTATGGCATCTACCTGGTGCACTATGTCTTCCTGCTGTGGTGCCAGCGATGGCTGCTTCCCGCCTCGCTCGGAGCATGGAGCAAGTTCACCATCTCTTTTACCTTTACGCTTGGCTGTAGTTGGGCGATGGCTGCGTTGGCAGTTCGTGCGCCGGGGCTGCGGCGCATTCTGTAGGTGCTCTACTGCACCACTGCGTCAAAGATGCCGGTTTCCACCGTGGACCCGCGCTTCATCTGCACGAAGATACGGTAGTTCCCAGCTTTGGGAAAACCGTAGGGGAAAGCCACGGTGCTGGATGGAGTATCCATGGCCATCGCCGTGGTTCCCGGAAGCGGTCCTGTTTCGTTGGCGAGCATCATGGCCGCCATAGATGCGGAGCCTTCCGGGTGCACATGGGCGAAGACCGTTCCGTCATCCTTGAGAAACGCCGCGTGTCCGATCATGCCCATGTACAAGCCCATGTCCCGCGCGGGCTGCCCGTCCGGCCCGAGTAAATGGAACCGAAACTGGTAGCCGCTCCCCGCGCGCAGCACAGGCGGCCGATCCCATATCATGACTGCACCATCGGGAAGCGTGAAGCGGGCGGATGCCGCGGCGCTGCCGATTGGAGCCGCTGTACCTTCGGCGTCATCGCCGTCGAGAGGACGACCTGGAAGGTTAGGGGGAACCGAAAGGCCGGCCACCGCGGTTTCCGGAAAACCGCTGGCATGCACCAAATCGCTGTAAAGCGTGTATCGTCCGGGCGGCATGCTGGGGAGCGCGAGCTGGAATTTGCCCACGCCTACCTGCTCCGGATGGAGATGAAATACCGTGTCCAAGCCAG
Organism: uncultured Acidobacteriaceae bacterium; assembly: GCA_964247445.1. Taxonomy (GTDB): domain Bacteria; phylum Acidobacteriota; class Terriglobia; order Terriglobales; family Acidobacteriaceae; genus EB88. The sequence continues at coordinate 7,462 of CAXTUV010000113.1, forward strand.
GTTCGCGCACGGCGTACAAATGCATGAGGTGGCCGTGGTCGGAAATGAAATCAGAGGCCGGACGCTCTTCAGCCGAAGCACTGCTGAGTTGGAGCGAGAGCTCGTTGGCATGGAGGCTGGCTGTCATGCGGATGGGCTGATACACCCCGCGTAGGCTGTGCGCGGCGGAAACATTCCACCACCGATTGCCGACTGCGATAAGACCGGCGATGACGAGAAACGCCGCGCTCCCAGCAATTGCCGCCCGCGCAGCCAGGGCCTTTCCACGTGCCGCGACGCCAGGCGGCAATTCAGATTCGCGAGCCGCCGCGGCAGCAATAGCGACCGCGCCGAAAACAAGAAGAAAACCTAGTGCGCCTAGGCCATAGCCCATGCCCGGAGACATCGCGGTCACCGACAAAGGCGCAGCCGCCAAGGGAACCGAAGCCACTTGTACGCCCGCGGGCCCCTCCATGTGAAAGCGCAACCGCCAAGAGCCTTGCGCCATGATCCACGTACTGCCGGCATAAAAAGAAGGGTCGGCTGAGGAAGCGGTGAGCGTCTCAGGTTCGGGCAGGAATTGCGACCCCTTGCCGGTAAGCGGAGACGCGGATACAGTCAAGGCCCGCAAGGGAGCGCCTGCGGAGCGCACCTCCACGACAACGGTGCCGGGAATGACCACCGGCGTACGTAGAGTGACAAAGAGCTTATAGGGCCCTGCGGAAACATCCTCATACACGTCTTTGTTGCCGACGTGCGCGCGCGCGGCCTGGGAAATGAAAGGCAGGAGCAGCCCAAGTAGGCAGAAGCGGAAGCCCAGGCGAGAGCTCATCGCTGCACTCTCTGCACCCATCGGCCCGCCAGGAGCGCGACCCATCCGGAAACTGTGCTGAGTACCATTGCCGAAAGCAGACCGAGCCAGAGATGGAGGCCGTGGGCGGCATTCGGAAAAGTT
>CAXTUV010000114.1:0-8374 GCA_964247445.1 uncultured Acidobacteriaceae bacterium
AGTTACGAACGGCGGGCAGATTTCCGATTTTGGGAATGGCGGCTTCGACTTTTTCTTCGCCCACCCCGAAAAGTGCTTGCGGGGCTTTTGGAGCTGTGGGAGCTTGGTCGAGGGAGGCCGCAGTGAAAGCCTGGCGGGCAAAGTTGAGAACAGCGCTGGCAAGCGGGTGCTCGCTCATCCGCTCGACTGCTGCCGCGGCCTGGAGAACATTGTGTTCGCTGAACCCTACGGAAGCCGCGAAATGGGTGATAATGGGCCGGCCTTCCGTGACAGTGCCGGTCTTGTCCAGGACAACGGTATCGATGGTTCGCAGTCGTTCCAAGGCTTCCGCCGAGCGGAAAATGAGGCCTTTCGAGGCAGCGCGGCCTGTCGCAACCACCAGCGCCGCGGGAACCGCCAAGCCCATCGCGCAAGGGCACGCAATTACCAGAACAGCAACCGCGGCGGAGGCCGCTTGGGGTAGGGCACCCGCGCCTTCAAGCAGGAGCCAAGCACTGAAAGTGATTGCGGCAAGAACGACGATGATTGGGACAAAAACCGCACTAACCCGGTCGGCGAGCCGCTGCATGGGCGCGCGGGAGCTTTGCGCCTCGCGCAAGAGCGCGCCGATGCGGGCCAGGGCACCCTCGCCTGAGCGCGCGGTGACCCGAACCTCCAGTATGCCCGTGGTGTTCAGCGTTCCTCCGGTGACCGGGTCTCCCGGGGCGACCTCGACCGGCAGGGGCTCACCCGTGAGCATCGACGCGTCCACGGCGGAGCTGCCTGCGGTGACGAGACCGTCCGTAGGAATGCGCGCGCCTGGACGGATCAGGACGCGGTCACCTGGATGGAGTGCCTCCACGGCAACAGAAGCGGACAAGCCGTTGCTGTCCAGACGTTCGGCGCTTGGCGGAGCCAGCGCAAGCAGGGAGTGCAGGGCGGAGGCGGCTTCGGTTTTCGCGCGCGCCTCAAGATATCGGCCCAACAAGACGAAGCCGAGGATCAGCAGCGCCGCGTCGTAGTACACATTCAGCTGGACCCCGCGGCTCAGAAACCAGCGCGGGGCAAACGTCACGAAGGAGGAATATACAAAAGCGACGCCGGTCCCGAGCGAAACCAGAACGCTCATGTTCGCGGCACCACGGCGCAGGGCGACCCAAGCCTGAATGAAGAAGCCTCGGCCGGACGTGAGCAGAATTGCGAGGGTGAGCACCCACAGCACCAGGCGCGCGGCGGCTGGCGGCACCGGTGCCGCCATGAGCGCCATGGCGAAGACGCCGGCGGCTAGGGCGGCCCAGGCTTGTCGGCGGAGCAATCGAGCTTGCGCGGCTTCTGCTTTGCCCGCTCCGCTCTCAGTCCGAGCCGGGAGAGCGGCTTCATAGCCGGCATCACGCACTGCTGCGAATAGAGCGTCCAGGCTGGTCTGCCCAGGGAGGAAAGCGACAGAAGCTTCGTGGAGCAGGAGATTGACTTGCGCATCCACTACCCCGGGCTGCGTAGACAAGCGCTTCTGCACAAATACCTGGCAGGCGGCGCAGCTCATGCCGTATACGGCGAATGTGGCTTGGATCGGCTTTTCAGCCGCCGGACCCGACTCAAGTAAGGGTGCGGTACTAACTTGAGACATTCGGCTTGGGCAGGGTATAGCCGGCATTCTCAATTGCGGCATGTACCTGCGGATGCACGGCAAGCTCAGCCATGACCTCGGCCTTGCCGATTTCCACCCGGTGTACGCGAACTCCGGGAACCTTGGCCAGTGCTGCGGTAACACGGCGGACACAAGCATCGCAGTGCATACCATCGATCGGAACAGAATGTACTTTGTAATCGGGCATGGAGGAGAAACTCCTGTAAGTTAGACGCAAAGTAAAGGCTGGAGATGCGTCCGAGGCGACAGCATTTCGTCCCGGCGGGACTGAGCCGTGAGCTGCTCTTGCCTCGACCGCAGCCGACGCACACTGGAGCGCGACCAGCAGCCAGAGGCAAGCCCTCCACACGCGTCCGCGCTGGCTCCGCAGCATGTCGGCGGCGATCCCGGCCAGGAACAAGAGCGCAAACGGCATGGCCGAGGAAGGGTGGAACAGAGATAACAGAACGGCGGCAAGCAGCGGGGCGGTGTGGCCGTAAAAGCGGGAGCGTCGCCGGGCGGCATAGAACGCCAAACACAAACTCAGCGCGAGTACAAAAGGCGCGGCTTTGCCGATGAAAGGGATAGCAGGCGCTCGGAACAGCAGCGCTTGAGGGCTAAAGGTGTATAGCGCTGGGAAGCCGAAATATGCGGAAAGCGCAAACCTGAGTCCGCCGGCTAAGGCAGTCCACAGTACAAAGCACCCGAGCAGCATACCGCGTTGCAGGACAGAAGGGCACCGAGCCGCAGGCCCGCGCCGCATGCGAGCGGGTCCACGGCCACGGTAAACAGGGTTGCGCCGGTCATGAGCGCAATGCGCGGCGACCACTTGCGGCGCGGCCCTTGGAGGGCATGCGCCACGCCGGTCGCCGTATACAGCATCGCGAATATACCGAGCGGAGCAGCCGGCTGCGCGGGCGACAACGTGGCGAAAAAGCCAGCGGCCAGCAGCGCTGCTTCCGGGCTGGTTTGCCGTTGCGCCACCCACCACAGGCAGCCGGCCAGGCTGCATGCGAACACGGCATCCAGCGGAGAGGCGGCGCGAAATGCCGGTATCAACCAGAGAAAAACCGCTGCGGCGCGGTACACGCTTGGGTACGGAGGCGGACCGCAGGGCTGGATGTCAGGCATGGGTGCGAAGAGCGGTGAGGTCATCCTATCCTGTTCCGACATGCGGCTGGGCCGAGCCCACGCCGTTTGCGCGCGAAATCCTTCACGCATCCAGGCTGCGGAGCAGGTATGCTCGGACGTCCACGCACCGCACGAACGCATGGGAGGCGTTCGCGACTTTCTTCTGCACCTGCTCACCATCACCGTGGGCTGCTGATCGCGTTGAGCCTCGAAGCGCTGGTTAAGTGGCGGCATCACGTCCATCTAGCCGAGGAGCCTCCATCTGCGTTCCGAAACAGGAAAGCGCCCGTCCGGCTTCCCATTTTGGCGCTGGATGGGTGCGCACGCAGGCTGCCGGCCTGGACACCTGTTGCACGGGCCCGGTAGAACAAGGGTGCACGGTTTTTTAGGGAGGGCGAAGGTGAAGCTGCTGAACCGACGGCGTTTTCTGCAAGGGGCGGCCGGGGCCGCGTCGGTGTTCACGGCGGCCGGGCGGGGTACGCGTGCTTATGGCGAGAGCAGCATGATTCTATTTGTCGGAACGCAAACCGGTCAGGGCAGCCACGGCATTTACGCATTCAGCTGGAACGCCGAGCACGGTACCCTGAAGCCGCTGGGCCTTGCCGCGGAAGCACCCATGCCGACCTTTCTAGTCCTTTCGCCGGACCGGAAATACCTGTTCGCTGCGAATGAGACGGATCAGTTCGCCGGTGAAAAGTCCGGCGGTGTATCGAGTTATAAAATCGGGCGCGCCGGTAAGCTCTCGCCGATCAACTCCGACCCGTCGGAAGGCGCGGGCGACTGCAATGTCGGGGTCGACCGGACCGGCCGCGTCCTGCTTTGCGCCAACTACACGGGCGGCAGCGCATCGTCTTTTGCCGTGGATGGGCAGGGGCGCATCAGCCCGGCGGTATCGCACTTTCAGTACTCCGGAACCGGACCCAACAAGGACCGGCAGGAAGCGCCGCATGTTCACCGGGCCACGGCTTCGCCCGGCGGCAAGTGGGCGCTCTTCAACGATTTAGGCCTCGACCAAATTCATATCTATGCGCTTGACCCCGCCACGGCCAAGCTAACCGACCCGACGCACTGGCAGGCTCCGGCGGGCGCTGGGCCGCGCTCGTTAGTTTTCCATCCGAGCGGTCGCTGGGCTTACTGCGTGGCGGAACTTCAATCGTTGGTGCTCCTGCTCGCGTGGGATGAGAACAGGGGAACCCTCACAACCGAGCAGAAGATCAATCTAAATAAAGCCGATTTTCAAGGGCGCTCGCAAGCCTCGGACGCCGTTGTGGACCGGGCGGGGCGCTTCCTGTATGCAGCCGATCGATATCATGACGGCCTGTACACCTTCACCATCGACGAAGGAAGTGGACGGCTGACGCTGGTCGAGCGAACGGAGATACAGGGCAAGGTGCCGCGCCACCTCGCGCTTGACCCGTCTGAGCACTGGCTGCTGCTCGCCAATCAGGAGTCGGACACCATTGAAATCCTCCCACGTGATCCCGCGACGGGAAAGCTGGGAGCCACGACCGCCGAGGTGCGGCAAAGCCGCCCGCAGTGCTTGGTATTTGTTTGAGAGCGCCGACCGCGGCTACTTGTGCAGCGTTGTGACAGCATCTTGAAGCCGCTGATGGTACTGGTGACGCACAGACCATCCGGAGTACTGCAGCAGGTAGGAGTCGACAATGGCCCGGCCTAGCGTGACCGGAGCGACTGGCCGCGTGAGGGTCATCTGCCCTACGGAAAGCAGGAGCGCGGCGGCAACCCAACCCACGGCTGTTTGCGCGCGCAACCGGCGCAGTGCTTCCCCGGCGGCCAGCAAGCCGGGCGCGATCATGTACGTGAGATACAAGCTGTCAGAAAAGAAGTAGAGGAGGAAAAAGAGCGCTCCGGGGAGGATCCAAAGTAGGGCGTAGGTTGAGAAGCTTCGTCGGGCGGCCAGCCCTGAGAGAACAAAGATCGTCAGCACACCCCAAGCGTTGTAGACGCCCAACATAATATGGATGAGATTGCCGATTTTGCGCTGTAAGGGCACGCCCGGGATCAGGAAGCCGTTTGCAAGCGCATTGGCCTGGCCTTTAGCGGAACTGAGGGGAGCCAGCCAGTGCCCGCCGAAGTGTCGAACCGTGGGCAGATACCAAAGCGCGACGCAGGGCGCGGCGACAAGAAGGAACCTGAAGCTGGACCGCGAGCCTTTGCGGTAAAGCACCCAGGCGACCAACGGAAGAACAAAAACGCCGTCGGAAGGGCGAAAGCCGGTCATCAAGGCCCAGGTAAGCCCCGCAAGCCATGCGTTTTCCAGTGTGAACAGCGTGTACAGCAGCAGCGGCGCAAACAGGGTCATGGCCGCATAGGTGGAGTGAATTTCCGCGTCGAACCAAACAGTAACGGAGAACGCGTAGAACACGGAAAGCGCCGCGCCTAGCATCCCTGGAAACATCCGCCGCGCCAGGTACGCGAAGACGACCGCTCCAAGCGCGGAAAAAACGGCGTTGATGGAGAACAAAGCGGCTGAAGGCGAAGCACCGGTCAAGCCGACCAACAGCCTGCCCAGCTCCCCGAAAAGAAAATATCCGGGCGGCTGAATCAAAACCGCGCCGGACTCGATCGCCGCTACATGGCGGGGACCATCGACGAAATAGGCGCTGGACCGGAAAAGAAAGCGGCTGAGGAGGGCAAGCAGGCCGACCAACCATGGCCACCAGGCGGATAGGAAGCCGTTGTACTCAGCGGCGAATCGGTCCTGACGCAAGTAAGGTTCTCCCTGCAAAGCGCTTCCGCATGCGTCCGGCGACTTCGGGCGCAGCTGCGGCAACAACAGCATCTCACGCCATGCAATTTTCGAAGGCCGGGCTGTACGGGAATGGGGCATCGACCGGAGAGCGTCTCCGGGGGGTAACAAACGCTTCCGCTTGAAGGTTGAAGTCGCCTAGATGCAGTTCAGGTAGGGAGCCGGATGCCGAACTGTCCACTCTCTTGAGTTTATTTCCCCCAACAGCAGAAACCCGGTCGCAGGCGGTAGCCGGCTTACTAGCAATATCGGCCAGTTCTGTCCTAGGTTTAATCTTTTCCCTCCCCGACAAAAGCGCTCGCGTCAGCAGGGACCTTTCGTGCTGCGTTTGCGACGAGCGACGCGAACGCAAGTATCACCGCTGAGATCGGCATCACCACGCGAAGCTTGATGTGAGAGGGGCAGCTATGGATCGGTTTCTGCACCGCCCAGGTTGAGGAGGGTGAAGACACGCACGAGCTGGCCGCACGGATAAATTTAGGTGTCGCAGAGCTGCGGACGTATTCGGTTCAGGCCGTAGCTGCCGCGAATCCTGCGTGCGCGGCCTCAGAGCGAGCGATGGCAGCCGGTTCGAGCCGGCTCGTCAGCATACTGGCGGAGCGGTCGCGCAAGAGCTGGGAAACCAGGGCGGTGTGCATCGCGTGCCCGGCGCGTTCGGCGACGACGCGGCCCAAAATTTGTCGGCCGGCGAGGGCGAGGTCGCCGATCAGGTCGAGGATTTTATGGCGGACAAACTCGTCGGGAAAGCGCAGAGAGCCGTTCGCGACACGGCCGCCGGCGACAATAATAGCGCTTTGCGGGGACACGCCGCGGATCAGGCCCATGTCACGGAGCTTCTGCTCATCTTCGCGGAAGCCGAACGTGCGCGCCGGGGCAATGCAGTCCGCGTACTCGCCCGCGGATAGGTCTAGCGAAAGCTGCTGGCGTCCGATGGGCGCGGCGAAGTCAATGGAATACTCAATTGAATAGGTATCGGCGGGGTACAGCCCGAGGAACTTTGCTCCGTCGCGGATCTCGATCGGCCGGAGCACCCGGAGGTACTCGCGCCGGCGGCGCTGCGTTTTGATGCCGGCGGCGCGGATCGCGCGAACGTAGGGCAGAGCGGAACCGTCCAGGATCGGCAGTTCCAGGTTATCAAGCTCCACGATGCAATTGTCGATGAGAAGGCCGGTAAGCGCTGACAGGAGATGCTCAGTGGTGGAGATGAGGACGCCTTGGCGCATTAAGCTGGTGGCATAGGAAACCTTGGCCACGTTGCGCCCGGTTGCGGGGATCTCAAAATCGTCGAGGTCAATGCGGCGAAACACGACACCGAACCCAGCGGGGGCGGGCAGCAAACGCAGCCGCACAGGCGCGCCCGAGTGCAGGCCGATGCCCGTGAACGCCACAGGGGCTGCAATAGTCTGCTCATACGTGCGGGGCGCGTCGCCGCCGAAAGTAATTTCAGAAGCTACTTGCCTTGGTAGATGCTTTTGTGAACGCAGCAGGGATGGCATTGAGGACAGGGTACCTGGTGAAGCGCCTAGGTGCGGTGTGGCTGATTGACCACAGATGTGCACAGGATATGAAAGAGGAATCTACTCAGGCACGGGTGCAGTTACCCGTCCGGCTCAATGCCCGCCCCCGCCAGAAGGGAGCCGGTAAGCGCGAGCGGCAGACCCACAACATTGCTGTACTCGCCCAGGATACGCGGAACCCATAGCGCGGCACGGCCCTGGATGGCATACGCTCCCGCTTTCCCCATGGGCTCGCCGGAGCGGACGTATGCGGTAGTGGTCGCTTCGCTCAAGGTGTGGAAGGTGACATAGGTGAGGGCGGCGGCAACCTCGGTTCGCGTGGGCGAGCAGACGCATACGCCGGTGATGACGGTGTGGGTCGCCCCGGAAAGCAGCCGAAGCATGTGAGCGGCGTCCGATTCATCGGCGGGCTTGCCGAGCAGCTCGCCATTCGGCGCTTCCACCACGGTGTCCGCGCCCAGCACGACCCCGCCGGGCCGGCGCGCGCGGACGGCTTCCGCCTTGGCCTGCGCGAGGCGGAGGGCAAGCGCGACTGCATCCTCCCCAGGCTGCGGGAGTTCATCAGCGTCCGCCGGCTCGACCGAAAACATATAGCCTGCCTGGAGGAGCAGCTCGCGGCGACGCGGGGAGGCGGAAGCGAGAACAAAGCGCGGTGCGTCGGGGCGCATCAGGCGAAGCGCTCCGGGTCCGCTGTAATCCCAGCCCACTGTCCCGTGGATGTTGCGAGCGCCCAAGCCATCCCTGGGGTATTGTGGGCCAGGCCGGCGCGGCCTTCCCGGTCCAGAACAATGATGCCGCCGTGACCGCCGAGCCTTGCTTCCAGGCGCTGGATGGCCCCGAGCGCGGCTGCTTGCGGATGCGCGCCGGCTTCCACGCAATCCGCCGCCCATTTGCCCAACACCAGCTTCATAATGGGCTCGCCCCACCCGGTGAGCGACACCGCCGCGGACGCATTGTCTGCGTAGCACCCGCAGCCGATAAGAGACGAGTCGCCGACGCGGCCCGGCGCTTTGTTCAGGGTGCCGCCTGTGGAGGTTCCAGCGGCAAGATTGCCGTGGGCGTCAAGGGCGACCGCGCCCACGGTGTCATGGCTTGCGGACGAGCCTGCGAACGTGATGTCCGGCAGGCCGGCCCGCTCGCGTTCCTGCGCTTCTCGCAAGTTGGCAAGCTCGCGCGGGATGACGAGTTCGCGATTCTCAATCAACGGCATGCCGTGCGCGGCGGCAAACGCTTCCGCGCCTTCGCCGACGAAGTACACATGCGGGCTGCGGTCCAGCACCAGCCGTGCGGCCTGGATGGGATTGCGGAGCCGCTCGACGCACGCCACGCCTCCGGCCCGTAAGTTCGCCC
>CAXTUV010000115.1:0-8362 GCA_964247445.1 uncultured Acidobacteriaceae bacterium
ACTGAAACGCCGGCCCCATCGCGTCCTTCACCGCGTCCTCGGCTTCCTGCTCAATAATGCCCGCGCGCTCAAACGCGGGCTCGTTCAGCGAAAGGTAAGGCAGCTCCTGGTGCGGCAGCAGGTACATGACTTTCTCACCCGGCGAAAACTTCGCGTTCATCGCTTGATTCAGGTCGGCCACGAGCTTCTCGGTGTCGATGTAAGCGCCGGGTAGGCCCAGCGCCGAGGAAACCTCCGGGGTGGGCGCGATGCCGTGGTCGGCGGAAAGCGCGAGCACCACATTCGCGAGGCCGCCGGGGATATGCGTTTCCAGCCAGTTCGCGAAGCTGTCCAAGTCGTGGTCGAGCGCGAGCACCATGGCGTGCTCTTCGGGCGAATCCGGTCCGAAGCGGTGTCCGACTAGGTCATTCGGAGAAAGGGAGATGGTCAGCACATCGGTGAATGGGTGCGTCCCAAGCTGCTCGCCGGCAATCAGCGCTTCGGAAAACGCAAGCTCGTACGCGTTCGCGATCGGGGTTGCGCCGACCTGCTCATAAAAGTCGGTCACTTGGCCCACGCCGGACTTGGCCGCCGCCTGCGCCGGCACGGGACCCGTGTCGAACTGCTGGGCCCAGGTAGGCAGCTCGCGCATGTAGTAGCTCGAAGTCACAAAGCGCCCGGACGGCCCATCAATCCAGAATGCGCCATTGGCCGCCGCCCCAGCCGGTAGAATCGCCGCGCGGTCCTTCAGTGAGACCCCGTACACGCGGGATTGCCCGCCGGTCGCGAGCCGGAGCTCGTCACCGAAGGTGGACGCGAGGAGATTGCGGGGCGATGCGCCGGGTGCTTTCGCCGGATTTGTTGGCGTCGCGGCCTGCCCGGCGCTCGGTACATCCACGATGGCATACCGCTCGTCCTCAACCGAGCTCACCCGCCGGTCCTTGTTTCGGCTCAGGTCCCACCACTCGTTCGAGCTGATGCCATGGCCGTCGGAGTACGCGCCGGTGCCGAGCGTGGCGTGGCCGGGCGCGGTCTTGGGGTTGGCATAGCCGTAGTAGCAGTCCGGGAAATACGCGCCGCGGTCAAGAAAAAGCCGGAAGCCGTTGCGCGCCTTGAACTCGGAACGGAAGCGCTGGAGGTAGTCGGCGCGGAACTGGTCGATGACCAAAACCACAACCAGCTTGGGGTGGCCGTCGTAGGCCGCCGCATGCGCGGACGGCACGGGGGCGAGAAAGGCGGCAAGCAGGGCGGCGGCAAAGCGCTTAGGCATGGGCGGCAGGTACTATCGTATCCCGCTGGCGCTAGAATGGAAGCAGAGGGAATGGAGTCTCCCTCCCGAAAACCGCCGGGCGCATACGCCTTCGAGCTGATGACTCCTGCCGACCCTTTTGTGAGGAGGCAGGATCATGACTTTTTTATGGGTGGCTTTAGGCAGCGCGTTGGGTGGGGGTTTACGGTACGGCCTAACTGCCTGGACGGCAGAGGCCAGCCGGTTTCTCCCTTGGACCACGATCGGCATCAACGTCCTGGGTTCCTTCGCCATCGGGTTCTATGGGACGCTCACGCAGCCGGGAACGCGCTGGGAGGCTTCGCCGGATGCGCGCTTGTTTGTGCTGGTAGGCATCTGCGGCGGGTTTACGACTTTTTCTTCCTTCAGCCTGCAAACGTTCGATCTGCTGCGCGCGGGCTTGTTCGGGCGGATGCTGGCGAACATCGCGCTTTCCCTGCTGTTGTGCCTCGCCGCGGTTGCGCTGGGCCACCGGCTCGCAGAAGCAGCCGTGCCGGTGCGGGCCATCGCGGAAACAGCGACGGAAGAGCTGGGAGCCTGAGGTTCGGCCGCCGCTTGTAAGATAAGCGGGTATGTACGAGCTGAGCTTTTTGCGCGAAAACCTGCCGCTGGTTGAGCAACGCCTGCGCGCCCGCGGGCTCGATGCCGCAGCGCTCCTGCGAGACTTTGTGCAGTTGGACACGAATCGCCGCGAGCGTATCACCGAAGCGGAAAAGCTCGCGGCTGAGCGCAACGGCTTAAGCGCGGAGGTAGGCCGGGCCAAGCGCGCCGGCACCGATGTCGCACCGATCATGGACGAGGTGCGCCGGCTCAAGGCCGAAGGAGATGCGCTTCAGTACGCTGCCGATGAGGCGGAGAGCCGCATGCATGCCCTTTTGGCGGGATTGCCGAACCTGCCCGCAGCCGATGTTCCCCCAGGCGCGGATGAGCGGGCGAATGTGGAAGTGAAGCGCTGGGGCGCTTTGCCGGAGTTCAGCTTCGCGCCGAAGCCGCACTGGGAGTTGGGCGAAGCGCTCGGCATCCTGGATCTGCCGCGCGCGGCAAAGCTGTCCGGGGCGCGCTTTTCCGTGTTGACCGGCGCGGGCGCGCAATTGGAACGGGCGCTCGCGCAGTGGATGCTCGACGTGCAAACTCGCGAGCACGGCTACCTGGAGGTCGCGCCGCCGCTGATGGTGAACAGCCGGTCACTGTGGGCCACGGGACAATTGCCGAAGTTCGCGGACGATCTGTTCCGCTGCGGGCCGGAGTGGACGGGGACGCTTGAGGATAGCGATCACTGGTTGATCCCGACCGCGGAGGTGCCGCTGGTCAATCTGCTGCGAGATGAAATGATGGAGGAATTGCCACTGTCACTTTGTGCCTGTACGCCGTGTTTCCGATCCGAGGTCGGTTCCTACGGGCGCGATGTGCGCGGGATCATCCGACGGCATCAGTTCACGAAGGTGGAGCTGGTCAAGTTCACGCGACCCGAGGACAGCGCCGCGGCACATGAGCAGATGACGCGCGATGCGGAAGCGATCCTGGAGCGCCTGGAGCTGCCGTACCGCCGCGTACTGCTGTGCGCGGGCGACATGGGCTTTTCCGCGGCCAAAACGTACGACCTAGAGGTGTGGCTGCCCGGGCAAGATGCGTACAGGGAGATTTCCTCCGTGTCGAACTGCGAGGGATTCCAGGCGCGGCGGGCGAACATCCGCTTTCGCAATGCCGCGGGCAAAGCTGAGCATCTGCATACCTTGAACGGCTCAGGGCTCGCGGTAGGACGGGCGTGGGTGGCTGTGCTGGAAAACTACCAGCGGGAAGACGGGTCCGTACGAGTGCCGGAGGTTCTACGGCCCTACATGGCGGGGCGGGATGTGATCGAAGCGGAATCATTGTTCATCAAGACACGTTCCGAAAGGGGTGCCGGCGCTGTCGGCGTGAGGACATCGTGAATCTGATCAAGAGCTACATTTTCTGGAAGTACGATCGGGGCAGCTTCCACTACGACGTGATGGTGACGCTCATTCTCGCCTTCATCTTCATCACGCCGCACGTCTTCAACTACCGGGATCATCCGGTCGCGGACAATCTTTCGCCCTCGACGATTCTCGTCAAACCGACGGATTCAGGCTCGATTTACGAGGTTCCGGCGGATGCGGTGCATCCCGCGAAGGGTGTTTTGGCGCGCGGCATGGAAGCCCCGCTCGCGCTGGCGATCGCGCCGGTTTCAGGGCCGGTCATGATTGACCATTGGGAGCCGCTGAAGGATGCGAGCGGCAAGGTGACGGCGTACAAGGTTTGGGCGCACCGGTAAGTTTTCCGGCGGGAGATCTGAACAAATCCGCCGCAAGTGCCGATAAGGAGAGTGTATGTACCGGGTCGCAGTATGGGTCGCGCTTCTTTGGGGAGCGGCGGCGCAAGGGCAGGATGCACAGCTTACCAAGGTGCTCGCGCAGCTGGATGCGGCTGCGGCGAAGTTTCAAAGCGCGCAGGCGGATTTCAGCTGGGATCAGTACACGGCGGTGGTTCAGGAGCACGACGTGCAGACCGGAACCATTGCATTTCGCCGCAGCGGCGGGAGCACCGAGATGGTCGCGCACGTCTTGAAGGAGGACGGGCAGCCGTCCGAGAAGGATGTGCTCTATAAAGACAAGGTGCTCGACCTGTACCAGCCTCAGATCAAGCAGGAGACCATCATCCATGCCGGGGCGAACAGCGCGCAATTCGAAAACTTCGCGACGCTCGGCTTCGGAGGGAGCGGCAAGGATCTCCAGGCGAACTGGAATGTGAGCTACAAGGGCACGGAGTTGATGGATGGCAAGGAGGCTGCGGAGCTGGAGCTCCTACCGAAAAATCCCGGCCCGAACCCGCTATTCACCAAGATCGACATCTGGATCGACCCGAACACCGCGACCTCGCTTAAGCAGGTCTTCACGACTTCAAACGGCGACAACCGGACCGCGACGTACACCAACGTCCTGCGGGACAAAGTGCCCGAAACCGCCTTCAAACTGAACGTCCCGAAGGATGTAAAGCCGATCTCGAGGTAAACCGCGCCAGCGCTGAGCCGCCTAGAACGAAGATCATCGGAAAGCATTCCAGCGTGTAGCGAGGTTCCGGCGCTTCGATGGTCCACAAGAGCGCGCAGCGAAGCAGCACGAAGGCGGCGAACACACCCAACAAGGGCGGGCGTTGAAACGCGCCGAGGAGCGCGAGTGCAAGGTATGCAAGATTGAGCGCGCCGAAGGCGTACGCAAGCACCGTATCCGGTCCTTCGGACCAGTAATTCCACCAGCGCAGGTCCATGTTGAACAGCTCCGTGCGCGGGCGGAACCACATGTCGGCCAAGCGCAGCAGCGGCATGCCCAGGTAGACGCGGATAGGGTGGGCGCGCTCGCGTTCTCGTGCCAGTGCGGCGAAGCGGGCGTCGAGCGCCGGGGTGATCGTCGTGTGCAGGTTATAGTCGTTCAGCAGCGCGGCGGTTTCCCTGAGCTGCGCGGGTGAGTCAAAGGCGCGGACCGGCAGCGCATCGAGCGGAATGGGCGCGTCATCGGCGGCCCAGTACACCTCCGACGTGCAGACCAGGTCGGCGCATACGGTTTTGGTCCAGCGCTGGAAGCCCGGGTTCGTCGGTTCGCCGGGATCGGTAGCGTAGCGCGGGGCAAGCGGCTCGAAGACGTGAAAGGTGTGCCAGTTGCGGAACGTCCAGGGCAGGAACGCCAGAAGAGAGCACAGCGCTGCTGCCCCAGAGGGCAGCAGAACCCGACGGAGCCGCCCCGCGCGCCGCCCATGCACAAGCAAAGCGCCGAGCAGAACCACACCGAGAAGCGCGCCATCCGGACGGAGCAGCGCGGCATAGGTCCAAAATGCGACAGAAACGGCGAGCGCGCCCCCGCGCAGCCGCGAGTCCGCAAGAGCCTCCCCAACGCCGAGCGCGCGCGCGAACGCCAGGAGCGAAGCCGTAATCGAAAACAGCTCCAGCGTTTCCGTCAAGGGCGTGGCCGTGTAGCAGGCGGTAAACGGGCACACCGCCGCCAGCCAGAGCGTTGCGGAAGCTGCGCGCGCCCGCAGCGCGGGAGGTGCGAGCCGGGCGGCAAGCCGCGCGAGCAGCAGGCAGCCGAGCAGGTCCAAGAACACCTGCAAGAACAGCACGGGATAGTAGCGGTCGACTCCGAACACCCGGAAGCAGGCCGCGAGAAAAAGCGGGTAGCCCGGCAGGCGGATCAGCGTGGGCGCGCCGGGGTCGAACCCATATACCCCATGCTGGAGCAGGTTGCGCGCGATCGCGCCGTACAGAAGCGGGTCGCCGGTCAGCCCGGGATCGTGGTGAACAAACCACAAGCGAAGGGCCAAACCGAGTCCGAGCGGGAGAAGAGTCTTTCGGGGAAGCCCAAAACGGGACGCAGGCACGGCCATTTCCCAGCATGATACGGCCCAGCTTTATCGGGGCAAGCCCGCGATGGTCGAAACGCCGCGAACGCGCGTAAGCTGATGACGTACCCGGCGCGCGGCCGAAAAGGTCGCGCCCCCGGTTTCGATCTGGAGTTAGACCCGATGAAGGCCGTCTTTTACGACCCGCAACGAAAACGCTGGAAGCGCCTGCGGCGCATCCTCGATGTTACAGCCGTTGCGTCGACCCTCATTCTGGTGCTCTTCTCCGTCGGTGTTCTTAAGCGTATTTCGCTGCCCGGGCTGCCGTTTCCTGACTCGCACCGCAACTTTCACGCGTACGTGCCTGCCTCCGTGGCCAAGCTGAAAGGCTCCCGCCCGGCGAGACGAAAGACGCACCTGCGTCCGTCCGAGGTTACGCTCAATCAGGATGAGGGCCTGCGCGCGGCCTTTCTCCAGGGTGGTCCGCTCAGCGAGGGCCAGGGTTACGCCTCCCTGCGTGCGCACATCCATCAGATCGACCTGCTGTTCCCCGACTGGCTCCACACCGTCACGCCCGATGGCAGGCTTGAGGCCGTTACGGACCTGTACCCGGCGCATTTCTACGACGTAGTCGACAGCAAGGGCGTCGTCCACGGAATCGACCCGGAAAACGGGGTGGCGCAAACTATCGCCGACGCTAAGGAAGATACAGAAGTGCTCCCCATGCTGAACGATTACGACGCGGTCGCCGGCAAGTGGAAAGGCGAGGTGGCGGCGGCCATGCTGAAAAGCCCGGCGGCGCGGCAGCGCCTGCATGTGCAGCTTGACCGGATGCTTGCCGCGAATCCAAAATACCGCGGCATCTGCATGGATCTGGAAGACATGCCGGACTCGGCGCAAAAACCCTACGCGCAGTGGCTGGCCGAGCTCCACAACGACTTCGCGGCGAAAGGGCTGCGGCTGTATGTAAACGTGCCGGCTGAGTCCGACCCCGCGACGCTGCATGCAATGGGCGCGGCTGTGGACGGCGCCATCCTGATGAACTACGACCAGCATGAGGACACCTCCGAGCCCGGCCCGGTCGCGTCCGAAGACTGGTTCGAGGCCAACCTGGCGCGAGCCGCGAAGTATATCCCCAAGCAGAAGCTCATTCTCGCCATCGGCAATTATGGATACGACTGGCAGCAGCCGCTCGACGCCAAGGGCCGGCTCAAGTCGACCAAGGTGGAGGGTGCGGACTCGGTCTCGGTCCAAGACGCATGGGACCTGGCTCGTGACGCTGAAGCCGCGGTCAGCTTCAACGGCGATGAGCTGAATCCGCACTTCGCTTACGACGATGATGACGCCCATGTCCGGCACCAGGTCTGGTTTCTCGATTCGGTAACGGCGCTGAACGAGATGCGCGCGGCCCGGCTGCTCGGCTTGCGTACCTTTGCGCTGTGGAAGCTCGGCTCCGAGGACGGCTCGCTGTGGTCGGTGTGGGACCATCCCTCGGCCGCGAACGCCCCTGATCTCCTGCGGACCGTGCCGGCAGGCAGGGGCGTGGAAACCGAGGGCGAAGGCGACATCCTGCGCGTGACCGCGGCACCGGAAACAGGGCGGCGGGAGATCGACCTGGACGCGAACCGCTTCACGGTCACCGACGAGCATATGACCGAGTTGCCGAGGCCGTTCGGCATCCACTATTACGGCTACGACCCGCATAAGCTGGCCCTCAGCTTCGACGACGGTCCCGACCCCAAGTGGACTCCGAAGATCCTCGATGTGCTCAAGAAATACAACGTCCCTGCCGTGTTCATGGTCATCGGCGAAGCCGCGCAGGATCACGTGGGCCTCCTGCGGCGATACCTGCGCGAAGGCCACGAGATCGGCAATCACACCTTCACGCATCCGAACATCGCTGAAATTTCCGACCGGCAGCTCAAGCTTGAACTGAATGTGACGGAGCGGCTGTTCGGCGCGGAGTTGGGTATCCAGCCGCTTTACTTCCGGCCTCCCTACTCCATTGACCAAGAGCCTGATACCGCCGACCAGGCGCAGCCTGCGCTGACGGTGCAGCAGGCCGGTTATACCATCGTCGGCGACAAGATTGACACCGACGACTGGAATGAACGGGTCCACAAGACCCCGCAGCAGATTGTTGACGGCGTTCTCAACCAGTTGGAAATCATGAAGGGCCGCCCGGACTTCCGCGGGTCGATCATCCTGATGCACGACGGCGGCGGCGACCGCAGCGCCACCCTTGCCGCGCTGCCCCTGCTTATCACAACCCTGCGCGCGCGGGGCTACGAGTTTGTTCCCGTTTCTGAGCTCATGGGAAAAACCCGCGCCGAAGTGATGCCGCCGCTTTCGCCGAAGCTGTGGTGGCAGGCGCGGATCGACCAGGCTGCCTTCTTCGCGTTTTCCTCGCTGACGCACTTGGTTGTTTTCGTGTTCTTCGTCGGTGACGTACTGATGAGCGCGCGCCTGCTCATCATCGGCGTATGCGCGTTGATCGACCGCTTCCGCCCACGCGCCCCGCTGGAGCCCATCGCGCCGCGCGTGGCGGTGCTCGTCCCGGCTTACAACGAAGAGACCGTGATCGTGCGCACGGTGCGCTCCGTGCTGCGCTCGTCCTACCCCTTCCTGCGCGTGATCGTCATCGACGACGGCTCAACCGATGCAACACTGCGCGTGGCCCGTGAGGCCTATCGCGAGGAGATCGCGAGCGGCCGCGTGACGGTGCTCACCAAGCCGAATGCAGGC
>CAXTUV010000116.1:0-3380 GCA_964247445.1 uncultured Acidobacteriaceae bacterium
ACTACCGCACCTTCAAGCCGGAGCGGGACGGGCTGTTCTGCGCCCGCATCTTCGGCCCGGTCACCGACTGGGAGTGCTTGTGCGGCAAGTACAAGCGCATGAAGCACCGCGGCGTCATCTGCGACAAGTGCGGCGTCGAGGTCACTCTGTCCAAGGTCCGGCGTGAGCGGCTCGGCCATATCGAGCTTGCCTCACCCTGCTCGCACGTGTGGTTCTTCAAGGGACTGCCGTCGCGCATCGGCCACCTGCTGGACATTTCCCTGCGCGACCTTGAAGCCGTTCTGTACTTCGAAAGCTACGTCGTGGTCGACCCGGGCGATGCGCCGGTGAAAGAGCGCGAGATCATCAAGGACGAAGGGAAGTTCCGCGAGCTGGACCAGCAGTACCGGCCTTCGGGCTTCCGCGGCATGATGGGTGCCGAGGCGATCAAGGAACTCCTCAAGCGTGTGGAGATCGCGGAGCTCGGCATCGAGCTGCGCGAGCGCATGAAGACCGAAACTTCGCTCCAAAAACGGCTCAAGTACTCGAAGCGGCTCAAGGTTGTCGAGGCTTTCCGCAAGTCCGGCAACAAGCCGCAGTGGATGATCCTGGACGTAATCCCGGTGATCCCGCCCGAGCTGCGCCCGCTCGTTCCACTTGACGGAGGACGTTTCGCGACCTCCGACCTGAACGACCTCTACCGCCGCGTCATCAACCGCAACAATCGGTTGAAGAAGCTGATGGACCTCCATGCCCCCGAAGTGATCGTGCGGAACGAAAAGCGCATGCTCCAGGAGGCTGTGGATGCGCTCTTCGATAACGGCCGCCGCGGGCGCGTGCTGCGCGGAGCGAACAACCGTCCGCTCAAGTCACTCTCGGACACGCTGAAGGGCAAGCAGGGTCGCTTCCGCCAGAACCTGCTCGGCAAGCGCGTGGACTACTCCGGCCGGTCTGTGATCGTCGTTGGCCCGGAGCTGAAGCTGCACCAGTGCGGGCTGCCGAAGAAGATGGCGCTCGAACTGTTCAAGCCGTTTATCTATCACCGGCTCGAGCAGACCGGGCACTGCACCACCATCAAGCAGGCCAAGGAGATGGTGGAGCTGCAAGAGCCCGTGGTCTGGGACATCCTGGAAGAGGTCATCAAGGACCACCCGGTGCTCCTGAACCGCGCCCCGACGCTTCACCGCTTGGGCATCCAGGCGTTTGAGCCGGTGCTGGTGGAAGGCAAGGCGATCAAGATTCATCCGCTCGTCTGCACCGCATTCAACGCGGACTTCGACGGTGACCAGATGGCCGTACACATCCCGCTGTCGCCCGAGGCGCAGGTGGAGGCGTCGGTGCTGATGCTGGCATCGCACAACATCCTGTCACCCGCGTCCGGCCAGCCGATTACCGTGCCGACGCAGGACATGGTGCTGGGTCTCTATTACCTGACCAAGGCCGGCAAGGGAACCCGTGGCGAGAACCGCGCGTTCGCGAACACCGAGGAAGTGCTGATGGCGCTGGAGGCGAAAGAGGTCGAAACGCTGACCCCGATCCGCCTGCGCTACTCCGGGCAGGTGCTCGACATGACGACGGCCTACGACGACCAGGACCTGACCCACACCGAGCCGGTGCACTATGACCGGCAGTTTATTCAAACTACGGTCGGACGCGCGATTTTGAACGACGCGCTCGCGAACGGGATGCCGTATATCAATGGCCTCTTGAAGAAGAAGGGCATCGGGCAGCTGGTGAACTACTGCTACCTGAACCTGGGCCTGGAAACGACGGTAAAGATGCTGGACCGGATCAAGGACCTCGGCTTCCAGTACGCAACCCGCTCGGGCCTGTCGGTCGGCTTGGACGACATGGTCATTCCCGACTCCAAGTACCCGGTGGTGCACGACGCCGAGCAGCAGGTGGTTTCGGTGACGCAGCAGTACCTGGACGGCGCGATCACCAACGGCGAGCGCAATAACAAGGTGATCCAGCTGTGGTCGTCAGTGACTGAAAAGGTCGCGGACGAGATGTTCAACAATATGAAAAACGCGGACAAAGAGGGGACGCTGAACCCGATTTACATCATGGCCGACTCCGGCGCCCGCGGTTCCAAGCAGCAGATTCGCCAGCTGTCCGGCATGCGCGGGCTGATGGCGAAGCCTTCGGGCGAGATCATCGAAACGCCCATCACGGCGAACTTCCGCGAGGGGCTGACGGTGCTCCAGTACTTCATCTCGACCCACGGCGCGCGCAAGGGCTTGGCCGACACGGCGCTCAAGACGGCGGACTCCGGCTACCTGACTCGGCGTTTGGTCGACGTGGCGCAGGACGTGATCGTGACCGAGCTCGACTGCAACACCTCGGACGGCATCTACGTGATGCCGATCATCGAGTCCGGTGAGATCATCGAGCCGCTGCGCGACCGTATCATTGGACGCGTTTCGCTCGAGCGCATCAAGGACTTCGAGGGCAACGCGATCGTCGAGGTCAACCAGGAGATCACCGAGGACCTCGCTTCGGCGATCCAGGCCTCGGGCATCGAGCGGGTCAAGATCCGCTCCGTGCTCACCTGCGAGTCCAAGCGCGGCGTGTGCATCCACTGCTACGGGCGCAACCTGGCCTCGGGGCGGTTGGTTGAACTGGGCGAAGCGGTCGGAGTCATCGCGGCGCAGTCCATCGGCGAGCCGGGTACACAGCTGACGATGCGCACCTTCCACATCGGCGGCACGGCGTCGCGCGTCAACGAGCAATCCAAGCTCGACGCGAAAAACGTCGGCACGGTGCGGTTCATAAACGTCGTCTTCGTGAAGTCGAAGTCCGGCGACACGGTGGCGATGAACCGGTCGGGCTCGGTCGCGATCATCGACGAGCGCGGCCGCGAAAAGGAGCGGTACCAGGTCGTCTACGGCGCCAAGCTCAAGGTTGAGGAAGGCCAGCAGGTCGCGCTCGGGCAAGCCCTTGCCGAGTGGGATCCGTACACCTTCGCGATCCTGACGGAAGTCGGCGGTACGGTTGCCTTCAAAGATTTGCAGGAAGGGATCACGCTGAACGACGAGATCGACGAGGTCACGGGGCTTTCACGGCTCGTGGTATCGGACGCACCGGATGAAAAGCGGCAGCCGACCATCCTGATCAAGGCGGACGGCAAAAAGGATAAGCGCTACCTGATGCCGAGCCGCGCTCACCTGATGGTGCAGGACGGTGAGGAAGTCTTCCCGGGCGACATCCTGGCGAAGATTCCACGCGAAACCACCCGTACTAAGGACATCACGGGCGGTCTGCCGCGCGTGGTCGAACTGTTCGAGGCGCGCAAGCCGCGCGAAACGGCCATCATCTCGGAGATCGAGGGGACGGTTCGGTTCGGCGAGGTCGCCAAGGGCCAACGCAAGATCTACGTCACCGCGGACACGGGCGAGGAG
>CAXTUV010000116.1:3390-8348 GCA_964247445.1 uncultured Acidobacteriaceae bacterium
TACTCGGTCCCGCGCGGCGTCCACGTCAACGTGCAAGAAGGCGAGAAGCTGCGTGCCGGCGACCCATTGATGGATGGGCCGCTGAATCCGCACGACATCCTCGCGGTGCTCGGCGAGAATGCGCTGCAAGCGTTCCTGGTGAATGAAATCCAGGAAGTCTACCGGCTACAGGGCGTGGCGATCTCGGACAAACACATCGAGACCATCGTCCGGCAGATGCTGCGCTGGGTGAAGATCGACGAGGTTGGGGACACCAACTTCCTGCTCGAACAGCAGGTGGACCGGTTCCGCTTCCGCGCTGAAAATGAGCGGGTCACAGCCGACGGCGGACGCCCGTCCACCGGCAAGCCGCTGCTGCTCGGCATCACCAAGGCGTCGCTTTCGACCGACAGCTTTATCTCGGCCGCGAGCTTCCAGGAAACCACGCGCGTACTGACCGAGGCATCGATCAACGGTGCCATCGACAACCTGCGCGGTTTGAAGGAAAACGTCATCGTAGGCCGCTTAATCCCGGCCGGCACGGGCATGGAGTATTACCGCAATATCCAGCTCTCACCTGAGCTGGAAGAAGCGGCGGAGCGCGTGCAGCAGGAGGTCCTGGCGGCGCATGAGGCCGAAGAGCGCGAGCTCGAGATCATGCGGCAGGAAGGCGAGGCCGAGGAGCTGGCGGCTTCGGAGTAAGTTGATTAAGCAGCTTTACAAGAAAAGGCCCGGCGAAAGCCGGGCCTTTTCTTTCCCAGTGGTGTCGTTCTGAGCGGAGCGAAAAATCTACTTTCGCCGGCAAGAGCGTAGAAGCAAATCCTTCACTTCGTTCAGAATGACCTGTGTGAGGCAGACTGGGAACTCTACACCCACACGTCCTGCGGCGCGGTACGTTCCCCGCCGGCATCTCCTGTGTTCGTCGTGCCGCGTGGCTCGATGAGTACAACGTGGCACTCGCGCGCGGCGACAGGCTTGTGCTCCACCCCGCGAGGGACCACGATTACCTCGCCCGGGCCAAGCCGCGCGACCCGGTCGCGAAACTCAATCGTGAGCTCACCCGCAAGCACTAGGAACACCTCATCCACCTCCGGGTGGCTGTGCCATAGGAACTCGCCTTCGAGCTTGGTGAGCTTGAGTTGGTGGTCATTGAACTCAGCAGCGACGCGCGGGGACCACTGCTCTGTGAACAAGCCCAGCTTGCGCTGGAGATTCAGTACTTCCAGTTGTCCGTGCATCACTCCTCCTTCGCGTGCACCACTTCGTACTCGCCGACCGTGCGGCCCTTCTCAATCGTCAGCTCCGTACGGTCTTCGAGGACGGCTCCACGGCGGATGACGCAATCGTCCTCGATCGACAAGTTATAGCCGAACAGCAACTGCACGCCGTCGTACATCTGCACGTTTTGGCCGATGTGCTTAAAGATATGCTTGCCGAGCATCGCGCGGAAATGGAAGCCGAGCCACTGGTTGATGCCCACCGCCGAGCGGTCGAACATCTGCCAGAAGTAGATGAGCGGCTTGCGCGGCGCATACTGTTCTGGGTCAAGTCCTTCCGTGTACTCCCCTTGCAGGATGATGTTCTTGGGGTCCATCGAAAGCTGAAGGACATTGAAGGCGAGCTCGGAGTTCAGGTTGAAGTTCAGGCGGCCCCCCTTGGGCGCGCCCAAAAGCATTTGGTGCAGGTTGTTGAGCACGATCTGCTCGCGCAAGCGCGGCGTCTGGTGCCGGGTGATCTCGTCGTCAATGTAGGCAAGCCAGCGCTCATAGACTTCTTTCGCTTCGCGGGGCGGGTCGAGGGCTTGGTCTGGTTTGCGGTCTGGGTTGCGGTCTGGGTCCGGCATGGCTCCCTCCAGTATGGGCTACTGGAGGGAGAACACGGCGTACACGGTGGCGGAGCGGCGGACGAGCTGCGAATTGATCACCAGCGTGACAGTTTGGGCTGCGGGTTTGGCGACTACGATGGCGGGACCGAACGTTCGCCCACTCAGCGGCAGCCCTGCCTGCTGCGCCTCGTTGCTCGCGTACACCAGCGGCCCAAGTTTGGCATTCAGCCCGGCGGCCATCTGCTCGGCGATTGCTTGGGCGTGCTTGAGCGCCTTCCCGGCGGCTTCCGCGCTGAGCGTGGTTTCATCCGCGACCGACCAGTTAATCGCCCCGCTCTGGTTCGCGCCCGCAGCCACAGCGGCGGCCAGTGCCTTCGAGGAAGCCTCGGCGGGGACGCGCACCGTCCAGCTTTGCTGCGCCTGGAACCTGCGTCGGACCTGCTCCTCAGGAGGCAGCCCATTGTTCTGGAACTCCGGATTCGGCCCGGTGCCTTGTGCGTCACTCTCAACGGCATCCGCAGGCAGGCCGGCCTGCTTCAGTGCATCCGTGACCGCCTTCGACCGCTTGCCCGCATCCTCCGTCACCTGCTCCGAGGTCGCCGCGTAAAGCTGGTAGCCGACATGCACAACCGCAACGTCGGCCCGGCGCTCGGCTTGCTCGGTTGCGGTCACGGCGATGGTGCGGTTGGCGGGGCTGACCTGAACCTGCTGGGCGTACATGGGACTCACGGCAAGACCGGCGAAAAGCAAAGCGAGACGGCGCATAGAACCTCCTCAGGAAAACACGAGGTGAGTAGACACCGGAGCAGGCTTTCTTGTCCCCGAAAACTTCCGCTCCGGCCTTCGCTACACTCATCAGTGAGGTGCAGCCATGCCCAGCGTTCCCGCCGTGTTTGTTTCGATGGAGGAATACCTCAACACCAGCTATGAAGGCGCTGTGGAGTATGTCGACGGTGAGTTAAAGGAGAAGGGCGTGACGGGACACGCGCATGGGCAGGTGCAGGGTTTACTCTTCATGTGGTTCCAGCAGCACCGCAAGAAGTGGGGCATCTCCGTCTCGGTCGAAACACATACCCGCGTCGCGGCGACCCGAATTCGCTTGCCTGATGTGGTCGTCATACGCCGAGGAACCGCGCCGAAGCATGCGATTGTGAATGCGCCGATCCTGGCGGTTGAGGTGCTTTCCCCATCGGACAGGCGAGCCGACCTGAAGGAGCGCGCTGAGGATTTGATCGCCATGGGCACCGCCGATGTATGGCTGATCGATCCGGAGCTGCGGACTGCTTCTGTTTGGGTGGAGAACGAGTGGCGGCTCATCTCTGAGCGCCGTCTCCAGTCCTCCGTGACGGATGCCTACGTCGACCTGGACTGGCTGTGGGCCGAGCTGGACGACTCGCAATAGCTCACGCGCTTTCCCCGAATGCCCGTAAGCTCTCCAGCACCCTGCAAGTCGCCCCTGACGCGACTGACTTCCGCGCCTGTTCCAACCCCTCAAGCAAGGTCGGCGCAAGCCCCGAGACCACCAGCGCCGCCGCTGCGTTCAGCATCGTGATCTCACCGCGCGTACGGTCCTCACCTCGCAGTACCTGCTCAATCAACCGAGCATTTCCGCGCGTGTCCTCCGCGCCGCTCAGTTCCTCGAGCGAAGCCACGGCGAGCCCCAGCGACTCCGGCCACAGTCTTCCATCGCGAATCTGATTCCCGCGCACAGCGGCCCAAGTGCTTTCGCCCGTGGTGGTCAGCTCGTCAAGTCCGCCCCCGTGCACGACCCAGGCGTGCTCGGATCCGAGGAGCCGCAGCGCCTCGGCCATCACAGGGAGGAGCAACGGGTCCGCCACGCCCACCAGCTGCGCCGCCGCGCCCGCCGGGTTGGCAAGCGGACCGGCTAGGTTGAAGATCGTCCGAAACGGAAGCGCGCGCCGCAGGGAAGCGACTCGCCGCATCGCCGGGTGGTACATGGGCGCGAGCAGAAACACAAACCCGCAAGTGCGTAGGCACTCCGCCGCCGCCCCCGGGGCGAGCGCGACCGGCACTCCCAGCGCTTCCAGAACGTCCGCCGAGCCGCACCGGCCCGTGACCGCGCGGTTGCCGTGCTTGGCGATGCGCGCGCCCGCGCCGCAGGCCACTAGGGCTGCCGCTGTTGAGATGTTGAATGTATCCGCGCCATCGCCGCCGGTGCCGCACGTGTCGGTGAGCACGGCGCGCTCATCAGCGCGCAAAGGCAACGGCAAGCCAGCCGCCCGGAGCGCCTCGGCCACCCCGCACAGCTCCTCGGCTGTCTCGCCCCGGCGCGCCATCGCGGTCACAAGCGCGGCTGTTTGCAGCGCCATGCTTTCCGGCAGGGGGTCGGGCGCGGCTAGTAGTGCCGTCACAATTGAGCGAGCTTCATCGCAATGCAACGGCGTGTTCTCGGCCACTGCCCGCTTTACCAGCGCGCGAAACTCTCTCTCGGCAAGCGGATCCATCCCGGTATGGTAACGGACGCTCAAGCCGCATCGTATTGCGCTAAGTAGAGGAGCGAACATGGCATTGGAACAAGCGCTTGCTGCCGCGGAACTGCCGGCGGGGGCAAAGAAGGCAGTCAAGATCGGGGAAACAGAAATTCTCTTGATCCACACCGAAGCAGGCGAGCTTTACGCGGTCGAGGCCAAGTGTCCCCATGCCGGCGCGCCTCTGGAGCAGGGTGCGGTGTGCAACGGCCGGCTGATCTGCCCCTGGCACGCCGGCACCTTTGAGCTCGCCACAGGACGCTTAGTGGAGCCGCCGCCCTTACGCTCGCTCAAGCGATATGAAGTGCAATTAAGCAGTGGCGCGATCCTGGTCAATCCCGAACCCCAGAATGCTCCATCGCTCGCGAACCACGACGACCACGCACCCGCCGCCGCGACCGGTGAAGGGCGACATGTGGTGATGATCGGTGCCGGCGCGGCAGCCACGGCGGCGGTGTGCGCCTTGCGCCAGGGCGGCTTCGCGGGTCGCATTACGATGGTTGATCCTATGGTCGAGGAGCCGGTAGACCGCACGAACCTGAGCAAGATGACGCTTGCCGGGAAGAAGCCCGTGCAACCGCTGTTGCCGCCCGAGGACGCCGCGAAGCTCCGTATAGACCGGCTCGCGGCCGAGGTGGTCGCGCTCGACGGCGAGGCGGGTACCT
>CAXTUV010000117.1:0-4244 GCA_964247445.1 uncultured Acidobacteriaceae bacterium
GCTCAAGCGCCCGCCTAATTCGCCAGTCATATAGATGACGTCGCCCGGGCGCGCGCCGGAGCGCCGCAAAGCTTTCCCAGCCGGAACCGCGCCGATCAGCACGACGTCGGCGGAAAACAAAGCAGGTCCGGTCGAGGCGGGCGCTTGAGCAGTGTCGCCGCCGGCAAGCGGCACTGCGTGGGCGCGGGCCAAAGCGAGCAGCCCGTTGAGGAAGCGAGCCGTCCACGTGCCCGCGAGCTCAGCCGGCAGGGCGAGGGACAGAAACGCGGCAAGGGGGCGAGCCCCCATGGCCGCCACATCGCTCAGGCCCCGTGCCAGGCAGCGATGACCGGCCGACTCCGGCGTGTGCCAATCGCGGCGGAAATGCACGTTTTCGAGAAAAAGGTCGGTGGTGACGGCGAGTTCGCAGCCCGCGGGCGGGCGAAGCAGGGCGCAGTCGTCTCCGATGCCGAGGCGTACAACGGGTGAACTGCCCGCGCGCCGCGCGAGGGCATGGATGAAGCTGCGTTCTCCGCGAGGCCGGCGGGGCATGCGCCTTAGCTTACCGGCAAAACAGGCGCAAACCGCTAAGCGTGCGGCTTGCGCGCGGCCCAGCGGCGCTTTTGCGCGTCGACAATCCTTTGCCGAGCTTCCGCGCTCAGGTTGCGCTTAGCCGGGCGGTCGGTGGAGCTGCCGTCGCTTGTAAGAAGGTCGCGTACTCTGCGCAGGCGCTCCAGCTCCTCGTCAATCGCACGCAGCAGGGCTTTCGTGTCAAAACCGCTCATACTCTGGTCATGCCTTTCCTTGTCGTCGCGGCCATACAACGACAACAGACGTGTATGGGGCAACAAGCTGCAATCAGGATAGTGTGAAGGAACCCGCCCATATTTCGTAACACGGAAGTAACTCTTACCGAGGTGGGATTTTCTTTGACCCTGCTGCCGCCCGCTGCTAGCCTTGAGGCTGGCCATGACTCGCCGTCAGCCGCCGGGAGAGCGAATGAAGAAGCGGTATTACATCATTTTCGTGGCGCGCGAAGCCGACGGGCGTCTACGAAAAGTTCCCATCCCGCTTCATTATGCTTACGTCTTCGTCGCGGCGGCTCTGGTCGGCTCGTTCACCCTCGCGGGCATGGCCGGTTCTTACACCCGCATGCTGGTCAAAACTGCAAACTTCAATCAAGTGCGCTCGCAGCGGGAAGCGCTGCGAAAGGACTATGCCAATCTCGAGCAGCAGGCCAAGCAAAAAGATGTGCAGGCCGCATCGCTCGGCTCGCTGGCTGGGCAGATTTCCGCTTTGTACGGACTACACGCGCATACTTCCAAAGCCGCAAAGATCGCCGCGACGCCCGTGCTGGCGGACAGCTCGCCCGACGCCCCGGCGGGCTGGAGCCAGCAAGCTTATGCCAAGTCGCTCGATGAATTCGCCGAGCTCCGGACGGCCGCGGTCACTGGGCACGCAGAACCGCAGCTCGACTTCCACCCGCGGCCGTTCGCGACCAATGCCGATGAGGTAATCGGCGCGGGCGCGGTACCCGCGCTGTGGCCGGTCACCGGCAGGCTGACCAGCTCCTTTGGCGAGCGCTTAGACCCGTTCAACGGCGAGGGCGCTTTCCATGCGGGGCTTGATATCGCCACCGCTTACGGCACGCCGGTACGCGCGCCCGCCGATGGAGTGGTCGCAAAAGCAGGTCCGGCAAGCGGGTATGGGCGCGAGATGATCGTGGACCATGGCGGCGGCATCACGACCATCTACGGACATATGTCCGGCTTCGCGGTGATCGCGGGGCAGCTGGTGAAGCAAGGGCAGGTGATCGGCTACGTGGGCTCGGCCGGCCGCAGCACCGGCCCGCACCTCCACTATGAGGTCCGCATCCACAACATGCCGGTGAACCCGCACAAATACTTGAAGCAAACGATGGAAGAGCAGGAACTGCAAGTAGCCGCAGCCGCGAAAGAGCCGTCGCGCGGCGGCCAGTAGCTTTCAGCGCTCCGGCACGTTCGTGAGCGAGTGCAGCAGGTCTGTCGGCACGGTCGCGGTCAGCACGGCACGGTCACTCGACTGCATCACGC
Source organism: uncultured Acidobacteriaceae bacterium (assembly GCA_964247445.1). GTDB lineage: Bacteria > Acidobacteriota > Terriglobia > Terriglobales > Acidobacteriaceae > EB88. The sequence continues at coordinate 2,052 of CAXTUV010000117.1, forward strand.
GGGCGCTGTTCAGCAGAGCTTGAGCGCTCGCGTTCGTCAGCGAGCCGGGCAGGTTGTTTTCGGCCAGTTTGCCAAGCGAAAGCATGCCGGAAAGCGCCGTCGCGGACGCTTGAGCGGCGGCTTGGCTGGGGGCGATCTCTTCAACCCGCAAACGCAGCGCGCCCGTCCATCGGAGCGATGCGACAAAGGTCGCATCCAGACGGAACGGCAGCGCCAAGCCGAACAGTGAAAGTCCGCCGTGGTCGGCGAACGGCAGCCCGATCTGCCCCAAGCCCCAGGCGAGCGAAAGCACGGGCAGGTCTCGGTAATGCTCAGCGAGCAGGGTAGGCCCAGGGCTGCTGAAAGGGAGCCAGGTCGCGCGCGCATGATCCAGGATCGCGTGGATCTGCTCCGGGGTAGGGTCGTTGCTGACCGCGACCAAGCCCCGCGGCAGCACGGCGACCCGGACGGTGCGGCCTTCGCTCGGAAGGAGGTACACCGTCCTGCCTCCGTAGCCCTCCGTGGCTGCGGCGATGCCGAGCAGGTAGCGGGAAAGGCGCCCCGCATCGAAGCGGCCGCGAAAGATCTCCGAGTAGGCCAGCCCGGCGTTCGGCCCAGTGAGGTCGGCTACGCGGTCGAGCGCGAACGCTGCTTCATCCAGGTCGCGTTCAGGGTTGATGCCGGTCGCGTCGATGAAGCGCTGGTACTCGGGGGCGTGCGGAGCCGGAGTGCGATCAAAGTGTGTAGCTGCGCGCAAGGGACTTAAGTTGAAGTAGGCAATGGCCTGGGACTCAGGGAGGAGTCGGGCGGGCAATGGAGGGGTCGCCTTGCGCCAGACTAGCAGGATTGTACCGGCAGCCAAAAGCCCCAGCACCAGCGCGAGGAGGGCAAGGCCGGGGCGCGTCCAGCGAAGCGGCATATGGTCAGGGTACTAAACGGGCCGGTGAAAGCCGATCGATGAGAGCGGCCTTCCCCCGCTTCGTAACAACCGCTGAAGTCAGCTTTCGAGCCGAGCCATCTTGGTGAAAGCGCGGCCCTGCACCCAGCATTGCTCCTGCCCGTACCCTGTGCTAGGCTCATCTCTTGTGTAGCCCATTTGGCGCCGCACCCGGGCCGGCGTAGCTCAGTTGGTAGAGCACCTGATTTGTAATCAGACGGTCGGGGGTTCAAGTCCCTTCGCCGGCTCCATTGCTTGCGGGCGGCTTTCGCCGATGGCACACAAACATGGGCACAGGTGGCCGAGTGGTTAATGGCAGCAGACTGTAAATCTGCCGCTCCTAGGAGCTACGAAGGTTCAAATCCTTCCCTGTGCACCACCGGTCTTCGCGGCACGGCGCGTGTTTTGGTCGCGGTCGCGATTTTAGCCGCCGTTGGAGCCCTTGTTTGGGCTACGATGGATGCGGGCAAGACGCGCGACGCGGTTTGGGTGCTTCTTGCCGGGTTTGCGCTCCGTATCGTACTTCTCGGACGGAGGCTGTAGCACGGGCTGATGTAGCTCAGTCGGTAGAGCACTCCCTTGGTAAGGGAGAGGTCGTCGGTTCAATCCCGATCATCAGCTCCAGATTTTGAAATGAGGAAAGGCACAAGCGCGGGAGTAACTCAGTGGTAGAGTCACAGCCTTCCAAGCTGTTGGTCGCGGGTTCGATTCCCGTCTCCCGCTCCAGCTCCATGCACAAGCCCATGTTTGAGCAGGCGGTTTTACCGATTCAAGACGAGCCGACCTTCGTCGCCGTCCGCGGGGCGCTTGACCGCGCGTTCGCGTCCGCTGCAACCGAGGGCTTTCTTAAACGTTTGAGCCGCGCCGGGCTCAGGGCGCGCCAGTTTGAAGCGATTCTGGCTGGGGGATTGCTCGGGCCGGAGGCGCAAACGGCCTATGCGGCTCTGGGCGACTCGGACCGGGGCCACGTCCGGGAGCAGTACCTCGGGCTGGTCGAAACAGTGGCCCCCGAACTGCGGCGACGCTTCTTGAAGGTATACGCATACTATTGAGCCGGGCACTCGCGTTCTGAACAAAAAGGATTTAGGATACTGCCATGCGCGAAATCGTCACACTGGCGTGCGGGGAATGCAAGGAGCGGAATTACTCAACGACGAAGAACAAGAAGAAGACTACGGGTCGGATCGAGTTCTCGAAGTTTTGCAACCGCTGCCGCAAGCACACGCCGCACAAAGAACCCAACTAACGCTGGCCGCGACGGGCAGACGCGCTCTCCC
>CAXTUV010000117.1:4254-8328 GCA_964247445.1 uncultured Acidobacteriaceae bacterium
AAGGGTGCTGGCGTTCGTCAACAAGCGGTGCTTAAACTTGCCCGGGGAGATCATTCGGGCAGTAGCAGGGAAAAGTTAAATCGGATATCCTTAGGTGTTCGCTCTGGCCGCGCTTTGATTTGGCTGGAAGACGCTCCACAGGGGCGTAAGCTCAACGGTTAAACTGTCGGTCTCCAAAACCGAACTCCTCGGTTCGAATCCGAGCGCCCCTGCCAGTAGTTAGAGAGAAAGTGCCGCGCAGCACGCGGCGGGAGTGGCCGCCATGGCCGTGAAAGAGCAGGACAAGCCGGTGCAGAAAACCGCCGTCATCGCCCCTTCTGTAGGGGCGAAACCGCCCAATGCGATTGAGCGAAGCCGCGAGTTCCTAGGCGATGTACGCGGTGAGCTGCGCAAGGTCACTTCGCCGACCCGTTCAGAAGTGCAGTCGACCACCACGGTTGTAATTCTTGCCGTGTTTGCCTTCGCGGCGTTCTTCTATGTGGTGGACTCGGTGCTCGGCTACCTGCTGCAAGCGCTGCTGCACTCGTTGGGCGGGGCATAGAGGAACCTATGGCGGATGAGCTTTTAACAGAAATGCCTGATCCGGAACAAGGTCAGGGAGTCGCGGGCGTGATGGAGCCGCCGGCGAACGAGCGGTTCAAGTGGTACATCATCCATGCCTACTCGGGCTTTGAGCGCAAGGTGCGCGAGGCGATCGAGACCCGCATCATCGCCTACGGCCTTCAGCAAAAGATCGGCCGGGTGATGATCCCACTCGAGTCCGTGACCGAGTTGGTGAACGGCAAAAAGAAGACCAGCGAAAAGGTTTTCCTGCCCGGTTATGTACTGGTTGAGATGGACCTGGACAACGACCTGTGGCACATCATCAAGAACACGCCGCGAGTGACGGGCTTCCTAGGTACAGGCGACAAACCGGTCGCGCTCAGCGAGGAGGAAGTGTCCTCGCTCCTGAATCGCCAAGAAGCGACCAAGGAAAAGCCGCAGCTCAAGATTAAATTCGAGAAGAATGAGTCAGTGCGCATCACCGAAGGGCCTTTCGCGAACTTCAATGGGCTGGTGGACGAAGTCAACGAGGACCGGCAGACCGTCAAAGTCATGGTGACGATCTTCGGGCGCTCCACGCCGGTCGAGCTTGAGTTCGGCAAGGTTGAGAAAGTCGAGGCGTAGAACACGCCCTCCGCTTCAAATTTCGGCTGCGTCTCTGGACCGGCCTCTTAGGAAAAAGGAACTGCATGCCGCCTACAAAAAAAGTATCCACATACGTCAAGCTCCAGGTGATCGCCGGGAAAGCGACGCCCGCGCCGCCAATCGGCCCCGCCCTCGGCCAGGCGCAGGTCAACATCATGGAGTTTTGCAAGCAGTTCAATGCACGGACCTCGAACAAGGAGATGGAAGGCCTGGTCATTCCGGTCGTCATCACCGTATACGTGGACCGCTCGTTTACGTTTGTGACCAAGACCCCGCCCGCGGCGGTGCTGCTCAAAAAAGCGGCCGGCTTGCAAAAGGGCTCGGGCGTACCGAACAAGACCAAGGTCGGCACGGTGAGTGAAGCACAGGTGCGCGAGATCGCGACGCAGAAGATGCCGGACCTGAACGCGGCATCGGTGGAAACGGCGATTAAGAGCATCAAAGGCACGGCGCGGTCGATGGGGATCGAGGTCACGGCGTAGTTCCGTGTGCGGGGGCAAGCATGGCTGCTAGTCCAATACGGGTCGAGCCAGCAGAGCGCGACATAGCCCGCCTACCCTTTGCGTTGAGCATACGAGAGCTGAGTTTGCCGCTTACATTCAAGCAGGCCGGCCCGCTCGACGACCGCCGGCTCATGGCGTTCTGTGAAGCGAATGAAGAGTTCGAGATCGAATGCGATGCGGACGGAAGCATTACGGTCATGAGCCCGGCATTTCCGGGCACCAGCCGCCTCAATCAAATCCTTACTGCCGAGCTGACAGTCTGGGCTCGCCAAAGCGGAGGCACTGTTTTCGGCCCGGATTTAGGGATTCGGTTTCCGGATGCAACCATGCGCGGTCCGGATTGTGCTTGGCTTTCTCCGGCGAAGTGGGCAGAGTTTGCTTCAAAAGACCGACGGAGCTTTCTCCCATTCTGCCCGGAGTTTATTGCGGAGCTGCGCTCGGACACTGACCGAGCCTCAAGAATCGAAGCGAAGTTGGAATTTTGGATCAGTCGCGGTGCCGAACTCGGTTGGCTGATCGACCCACAAAGAAAGCTCGCGATGATTTATCGGCCGGGTCAGGAACCGGAAATACTTCTTCAGCCCGAATGGCTTACAGGGGTGTGACAGTTAGCGGGTTTCCGGATGCGGATGGACGAGTTTTGGAAGTGATACGGTTGCTCCCTGCGCACTTTTTATTGCATACTCAAGGTATTACGCCCATTTCGGGCGCGGTCACTTCAGACCACGGCTCGGCATAATTATGCCGAAAGCGGTGGGAGACAGGATAGTATGCCCCAAAAAGAATCGAAGAACATGGCGGCTGCGCGCGCGCAAGTCGAGGCTCGGCCTTACGTGCTGCATGATGCGGTCTCACTTATCCAGAAGATCAAGTTCGCGAAATTTGACGAGAACGTCGACCTGACCTTGCGGTTGGGCGTCGACCCGCGCCATGCGGACCAGATGGTGCGCGGTACGGTCGTGCTGCCGCACGGGTTGGGCAAAACCAAGCGCGTTGCCGTCATCACGACCGGCGACCGGCAGCGTGAAGCGGAAGCCGCCGGGGCGGAGTTCGTGGGCGGCGAGGAGATGGTCGAGCGCATTCAGAAAGAAGGCTGGACCGATTTCGACGCGCTGATCGCGACGCCGGACATGATGCGCTCCGTGGGCCGTTTGGGCAAGGTGTTGGGGCCGCGCGGGCTGATGCCGAACCCCAAGACCGGCACCGTCACGAGCGATGTGGCGGCGGCGGTCAAGGAGATTAAGGCCGGCAAAGTCGAGTTCCGCACGGACAAGACGGCGCTGGTGCATGTGCCGGTCGGCAAGGCTTCGTTCCCGCCTGAAAAACTGATCGAGAACGCGCTGACTGTGATCACGAGCGTGATGCGGGCAAAGCCCTCGGCGGCCAAGGGCAAGTATGTCAAGGCGATGACGATTTCCTCGACCATGGGGCCGGGGATCGCGATCGACCCCTCGGTTGCAGACACGGCGGCGAAGGCCTAGGACAAAGGCCTGCGCGCGGCGCGGCTACGGGAGAGTTTTTAAATGGCATTAACACGGGCAAAAAAGACGCAAAAGGTAGAGCAGCTTGCAGCCGAGCTCCAAGGATCGACCAGTGCGATTGTGGGTACCTTCACTAAGTTGACGGTTTCGCAGGACTACGCGCTGCGGCAAAAGGTGCGGGATGCGGGCGGCCGCTACCGGGTGTTGAAGAATAAGCTCGCCGCGCGGGCTTCCGAAGGTACCGGTATCGCCGAGGCCCTGCAAGGGTTAAAGGGCGTGAGCTCGGTCGCGTACACCAGCGGCGACCCGGTTGCGCTCGCGAAGGCGCTGACGGACTGGATTAAGGACAATGCCGAGTTCACCTTTAAGCTGGGCATCGTCGACGGCAAGGTGATCAACGTCGAGGAAGTCCAAGCCCTGGCAACCATGCCGGGCAAGGAAGAGATCTTCGCGAAGCTGCTGTTCCTGATAAATGCGCCCGCGCAGCGTTTGGCGACGGTGATGGCGGCAACGGGCCGCGACCTAGCCGTGGTAATCAACCAAGCGGTAGAAAAGGAAAAGTTCACTGCCGGCAGTCCCAGCGCGGCAGCGCCCGCGCCGGTCGCTGAACCCGCACCTGCGCCGGAGGGAGTGGCGGCTCCGGCAGCGGAAGCCGCGGCTTTGGAAGTTCCGGCCGGCTCGGAATCGCAGACCGAAGCAGCGGCGACGGAAGCGCCCGTCGAAGGGCAGTAGCCGCGAGAGTTTGCGCCCGTCGCGGAAACCCGCCGGGCGTACAGGTTTGGCAGGGCAGGCGAGGCCGGGGTGCTGGTCTGGGCACATCGGAAACCGGGTGCGTCGGCAGCCAAGGAAGAACGGAATAAAACAGACAGGATCAAGGGAGAAGCAAGATGGCGGAGTTGGCG
>CAXTUV010000118.1:0-256 GCA_964247445.1 uncultured Acidobacteriaceae bacterium
GAACTCAGCCGGGGGCGTTCCCCACAGTTTGCCCAACACCACCTTGGCGTACTCTGATGACCCAAACTCCTGCATTAATGAAGTACCGATTGCCGAGCCCGCATCGAGCATGAAAATAATGTCGCCAGGATGCGCGAAGTTAGCAGGTATCGCCTTCCCCACATCCTCCAAAATCCCAACCACCCCCACCACCGGCGTGGGATAAATCCCTTCCCCGCGCGTCTCGTTGTACAGTGAAACGTTCCCTCCGGTAATT
>CAXTUV010000118.1:273-7568 GCA_964247445.1 uncultured Acidobacteriaceae bacterium
GGCAAGCCTCCGCGATGCCATCGATCGCGTCCGACAGCTGCCGCATAATCTCCGGCTTCTCCGGGTTGCCGAAGTTCAGGCAGTTGGTCGCCGCAACCGGCACAGCCCCCGTGCAAGCCACTTTCCGCGCCGCCTCGGCCACCGCGTGCATCGCCCCTAGCTTCGGGTCCAAGTAGCACCAACGGCTGTTCCCGGCAAGCGCCATAGATAATCCGCGCGAAGTGCCCTTGATCCGCATCACCCCGGCCTCGCCGCCCGGGCCTTGCACGGTGTTGGTCTGCACCATGGAGTCGTACTGGTCGTACACCCAATGCTTCGAGCAGATGTTCGCGCTCGCCAGCAGTTTTTTCAGGTCCGCCGTGTAATCTCGCGGCTTGCTCAACTCTTCCAGCACCCAAGCAGGCGGGTCGAGCGGCACCGGTGCCTTCCACTCCCCCACGGGCCGGTGGTACAGCGGCGCATCGTCGGTCAGCGAGGCATTCGGGATGTCCGCGACCAGCACCCCGCCGTGCCGGACCCGCATGCGCGGTTCTTCAATGACGGACCCCGCCACCACCGCGTCCAGCCCCCATTTCGCGAACACGTCCAAGACCTTCTGCTCGCGGCCGGCCTCGGCGACCAGCAGCATCCGTTCCTGCGACTCGGACAGCATGATCTCGTAGCTCGTCATCCCCTCGGCCCGCTGCGGGATGCGATCGAGCTCAATCTCCACCCCGACCCCGCCGCGCGCGCCCATCTCGCAGGTCGAGCAGGTCAAGCCCGCCGCGCCCATATCCTGGATACCCAAGACCGCGCCCGTCGCCATCGCCTCTAGGCAGCCTTCAAGCAGCAGCTTCTCCATGAACGGGTCGCCCACCTGCACGTTGGGCCGCTTCTGTTCAGACCCTTGGGTAAACTCCTCGCTCGCCATCGTCGCGCCATGGATGCCGTCGCGCCCGGTTTTGGCCCCGACATAAATCACCGGGTTGCCGACGCCGGTCGCCTTAGCGTAGAAAATCTCATCGCGCCGGACCAGCCCCAGGGCAAACGCATTCACCAGCGGGTTGCCGGAGTAGCAGGGCTCGAACTTGGTTTCACCGCCCAGATTCGGCACCCCGAAACAGTTGCCGTAATGCGAAATGCCGGCGACCACGCCCTCGACCACCGCGTGATTCTTACGCGTGACGGCCTCGTCCTCACCGGACAGCGGCCCGAACCGCAGTGAATCCATCACCGCCAGCGGCCGCGCATTCATGGTGAAGATGTCGCGCAGGATGCCGCCCACGCCGGTCGCGGCACCCTGGAACGGCTCGATATAGGAGGGGTGGTTGTGTGACTCAATTTTGAACGCGCATGCCCAGCCGTCGCCAACGTCAATGATGCCCGCGTTCTCGCCCGGCCCTTGCACCACGCGCTCGCTCTCGGTAGGCAGGCGGCGCAGGTGCACGCGCGAGCTTTTATACGAGCAGTGCTCCGACCACATCACCGAGTAAATCCCCAGCTCGGTGAGCGACGGCACCCGGCCCAGAGCCTGCTCGATGCGCGCGTACTCATCCGGCGTAATGGAGTGCTGCTTCAGGAGCGCCGGGGTAATGGCGCACGGCGTAGGAGTGCTTTCACGGAGGGCGTCGAGCAGTGTGGGATCAGCCATGGCGCTGCGCCCATTGTCGCATGTTGCTCCCGTGTGAACAGACCGCAGCGCGCTTAGCCAACCCTGTTCCGATCGCCGTGCCTCTCAGTTCAACGCAGTCCCAGAACGTCAGGCTGGAGCTTCCCTAGACTCCAAGCCAAGAGGTGAAAGGCTGCTGCGCACCCGGAACCATCGCCTGCTCTCTTGCGTAGAAAAGCCATGCTTCGCCGCGCTCTCTGCTTACTCGCGTTCAGCCTCCACCTTGCATATGGCGCAATACCGCTTGCCCCCGGCGAGCATACGGCCGTCCTCAACGGCGTCCGCCTCTGGTATCGCGTTGCGGGCCAAATGCGCCCGAGGCAAGCGCCGCTTATCTTTCTCGCCGGCGGCCCCGGGTATAACACGTACAGTTTTGAAAGGACAATCGGCCCGCGGTTGGAGCGGCACGTACAAATGATCTATTTCGATCAGCGCGGCACAGGGCGCAGCGAGCGGCCTCAGAGTGATGAGTATGCGATGACCACTTTAGTCGAAGATATCGAAGCGCTGCGCGCTAACCTTGGAGTGCGGCAAATCTCGTTAATAGGCCACAGCTTCGGCGCGACGGTCGCGGTCGAATACGCCGCGCGCTACCCTGAGCATGTCCAGAAGCTTGTTGTCATGGATGGCGCGGAGGACTTACCGCAAGTCTTTGACTTATGGAAAAGGGAGATACACCAGAAGTACCCGGCTGCTTGGATGGAAGCATCAGCGGGTGAACCCGGGCGACTGCTGAACGATACTCAAGCCAAGCGTGATACTTGCGCGGCGACGCAAGCGCTGTTCACGATCGAAATGTCGGCACTAAGCAAGGTGGACGGAAGCAGCTTCCATAACTGGCAGCAGTTCCACGACCAGCGTTACCAGAAGCAGCAGGCTGAGTTAGACAACGCGAGCGGCTTGCGCAACACGGGCGAAATCAGTAAGGCATATTTCTCGCCGGGCAGCAGGTTTCTCTGCTACCAATTCAAGAACGACAGCAAGCTCACGATGCCGACCTTGGTCATCGTCGGCAAGTACGACGGCGCGGTCGGTGCCGAGCAGATGCGCTCTTTCGCAAGCCGCCTACCAAACGCGCGGTTCGATGAGTTCGCAGGCAGCGCGCAGTTTCCATATGCGGAGGAGCCGGGTAAGTTTGAACGCGACGTTTCGGCTTTTCTTACAAAGTCTAGGTAGCTCAAGCAATCAGACCCGCTGAGCTGCTTGCCTGAGCGCTCGCACCTCTTCCGGTCCGGTCCGGCAGCAACCGCCCACCACACTTGCTCCCGCCGCGAGCCAATCGCGCGCAAATGAGTCCCAAGACAACGGCGCGCCCGGAATCCAGCAGCGCGCCTCGGCATCCCAGACCTCGCCCGAGTTTGGGTAGACGACGAGCGGCCTCCCGGTCTCGGTGCGGAGTGCACCGAGTAGGGGCAGAACCAGCCCGGGGGGAATACAGTTCACCCCTACCGCGCAAACCTGCTTTACTCCATTCAAGAACGCCGCGCACTCTCGAACAGGGTCGCCGTAGGCAGTCGAACTCCCATCCCGGCAAGTGAACGACACCCACGCGCCCAGCTCCGGCCAACTGTCGAGGGCGGTTGCGATCGCCCGCGCCTCCGCGAGCTTCGGCACGGTTTCAAACGCCAGGAAATCCGCCCCCGTACCCGCGACCGCTCCAATGCGCGCGGCATGGAAAGCCGCCAAACCCGTGAACTCCTCCTCCGGCGACACAAACCCGTACGCGCCGGTGAACTCCGCCCCATTTGCAAGCGCGCCTCCATAGGGAACGCGCGAAACGCCTACCAGCACGTCCGGTCTTCCATGCTCAGACCGGGCTTGGAGGGCCAGCTCTACTCCGGCCCGTAGAGTTCGTTCAGCTCTTTGTTCGGCTTCGAAAAGGGTGAACCCCAGCGCTTGAAATCCCAGGGAGGACGCTTGGTAAGTTCCAGTAAGAAGAATATCCGCTCCGGCTTCCAAATAGCTTCGGTGCACCGCCAGGACCGCCTCAGGCGCGTTCAGTAAGGCCATTGACGACCATAGCGGTCCTTTGATCGCAAGCCCGCGCCGTTCGAGTTCGGTGGCGAACCCGCCGTCGAGCAATCGCGGACAACTTAGGTCCAAGTTACGGAACGAACGCAAGATGAATCTCCTCTCCGAAAGTAAGCAACACGCCGGGCCGCTTTTCCTTCTTACTCCTCTACACAAGCAAAAAGGAGCTCTACCATGGTGAAGATACAGGAAGGTCAATGCGGGCTTTGCGATCACTTCGGCGAGCACGATGCGAGCGGCCGCGCCCCGGAAGTGCTTGAGATTCTTTCAACCCAGCAGGCGCCCGAGGCGCTGACCGAGCCCTGCACCCAGCCCGCGCACAAGGCTTTGCACCTCCTGGTGACCCCGGCGAGCGGTTGCGACAGCTTCGCGCCCGCCCATTAAACATTCCGTTCGCCCGGACCGCGTAGAGTTCCGGTTCGAGTGTGCTTTCCCATTTTGGGAACAGGGCTGTCGCGTGCGGACGAATTTTGTTGGTATCCCACAGCGTGCACCGTAGAGTGGCTGCGAGCCGTGATGATGCCTCCGCAGCCCATTCTCGCTATCTACAGTTCGGGCCGAGCCGCAACGCGGCCATCCGCACGGTGCTTGCGTCTACGCTTTCGGTCGGTGTACGCCTCGGTACCATCTGCGGCTCTGTCCTCTGCATTTTGTCTTTTCAGGGCACTTGTTTCCCTCGGACTCGCATGTGTTCTCTGGTCCGCATCGACTTTCGCCATGCAAGCACAGACAGGCATACCTTCACCCGCAGCAGGCAGCCCTGCCGTGCCGGTACCTGTCGCGCCGCCTACCCCATACATTGCGGAAGCCGAGGCGCAGGCCCACCTCACCAGGCATCCTGACCCCACCTACCCGGATGCCGCGGCTGAACAGAACATTGCCGGTACCGTCGTTTTGCGGGTTACGGTCAACCAAAGCGGCCAGGTGGCGCACATCTATCCCATCAGCGGACCCGAGCTGCTGATCGGCCCTGCGGCCGAGGCGATCCGCAAATGGCAATACACCCCCTTTGAAATCGAGGGCAAACTCGCCGTGGTGCACACCGTGGTGCACGTTCCCTTCGGTGAGCTCGCGGCGGCGGCGGAACAGCAGCGGCTGCTCGCAAGCTTCCGACCGCTGTGGAAGAGCTGCGCCGAAGCTGTCCGCGCCGACACTGCTGAACAGCTCGAGGCTTGCCGCACCGCTTCAGCAACGGCGAGCCAACTTACACCGGGCACGCGGCCCGTGGAGCGCCGCGAGTCGGCGCAGTTTTTTGCTGTCGCGCTCGTCCGCGCGGGGAGCTACGGCCAAGCTGCCTCCTTGGCCGAGAGAGCCCTGCCGCTCTACGCCGAGCCGCCGCCCGACCCCGCCGCGCTTGCGACCACAACGCTTCTACTCGCCCAAGCGCGCGCCGCTTCGGGCGATCTGCCGGGGGCCGCGCAAATACTTACCCAAGCGGAGGGCCACCTGCGGGAAAGTTTAGCGGCGGCATCGGATCGAAATTTACGAAAGCTGTACACGGAAGCTCTCCACAGCTGCCTTCAGTTCCATGCCAGTCTGCTCACGCTGCTCCGAGATCCCCGGGGCGCGCAAGGAAAACTGCGGGAAGCGGACTCCCTTTAACGTGCGGGGAGCGTACTTCTCCCCAGTGCGGTGCGAGGCTACTAGCCCGGCAGCGGCGCGACGGCCGGGCTTGCATGCCCGGCCGCATCGATCGAGCGCAGGCCGAAGATGACGTTGTCCTTGGACACGGGAAGCGTGAGCTCGCCGGCGGTCACGGGCGCGACGCCATACTCCCAGTGCGACGCTTCAAGCCGACGCCAAACCACTTGTGTGTGAGCATTTCCAGCGGGCGACCACTTAAGCGTGGTCCCGTTGTCCAGGTTCGTCGTGACGATGCGTGGAGCGTTCGGCGGCGCGGGCGCGAGCGCGAACTCGGCGAGCGCCGCCGCGTTCAGCCGCGCTACAGACGCGACATAGCCGAAATCCACATACTGCAATAGATCCCCAAACTGCGTGCCGTTTTCCACGCGCACGTTTTGGTGTTGGTGGTTAAAATTCTCCCGCCATTCGGTGAACCGAACGGCAGCGAAACCAGCCGCGTTGAACGATGTATGATCGCCGCCGCGCAGAAAGCGATCTCGACGCATTTCCAAGACCGGCTGCACCGGCGACCCGTACGACGCCGCAACCCCCGCGACCGCCCGGGCCAACTCGCGCGAGGGCGAGTCGCTTTCATACCCGAGCAGCTCAATCTGCTTCACTTGGTCAGGCGTCGCTACCGAAGGGATGCTTTCGGAAAACAACCGCACCGCTGCCTTATCCTGCAGCTGGGCGTCGGCACCGGGCGTTGTGTCCCCGCCCACAATGTCATTGTTCAGCACGGCTTCCAGCTCCCAACCGGCGGCTTTGAGCGTTTCCGCCAAGTGGTGACTGCCGTTCAAACCCTGCTCCTCGCCCGCCACCGCCGCGAAAATGATCGACGCCCCAAACTGAATCCCCGACCCAGACAGAGCTCGCGCGCTCTCAAGCGAGACGGCAACCCCCGACGCATCGTCGTTCGCGCCCGGCGCGGCATCCGTTGTGTTCTCGTTTGTGGAGTTGCGCGAATCGTAGTGACCGGTCACCAGCACGGCCCGGCGCCCCGGTTCGGTCCCTTTCAGCACCGCGTAGATGTTTGTGATCGGGGTCGGCTCGTGAATGCGCCGGCCGTACTGCCCGTCGCTCGGCTGCTCGATGAAAGCATCCCGTTGGACGTCCAGGCAGCCGTTGCAGGCCTTTCCGATCGCGCTGTATTGCAAAAAAAGCCAGTCCGCCGCAGCGGTCACCCCTTTGCCCGGCGTTTGCGGACCCACGCTCGAAAGGGTTGAGCGATTGCCGAAACCGACCAGCGATTCAATGTCGCGCCGCGCGGCATCGGGCGAAATGGTTTGGATCGCGGCCGCGATCTTCGGATCAGCCCGCAGCGGCGTAAGCGGAGCGCCTGCGGCAACATAATCGTGCCCGGCGTCGTCACATACCGCGTATCCGGTCGGCATGCATGCAATCTGGGCTAGAAGAGACGCGGACCACGTAAGCACCCTTAAACTTTTCGCCATCCGCATCCCGTCCTTCTCTGTGGTTCCCGCATCTGTACGCAAAGATTCCGCGCCCGGCTTTCTCCGAGTGGAAGGCCGAGTGCTCACACCCTATCACTCTATTGCTCATCGAGGAGATCCAATGCTTTGCCCAGAATGTGAGAACGCTCTCGATATCGACCAGGAAGACGTGGAAGAAGGCGACTCCATCGCGTGCGACGAGTGCGGTACCGAGTTTGAAGTGGTCGCGACCGATCCGCTTGAGCTCGCGCGCGTGGATGAGGAGATCGACGAAGACGAGCCGCAGATGGCCGAGGAAGAAGAGTAGGGCCGGGGCGGCTCGGCTTCCATGCGGGATAAAGCTCCGCGCGCATGCATGCCTTAAACTTGGGGGGACGAGCCATCGAAAGGACAACACATGCGGAACCGACTGAAATTGCGGCGCGTTGCACTTGCACTCGCTTCTCTGCTGCCTGCGCTGGCGATTTGGAACCACGGCGAGATGACGGCGCAGGCGCAGCAAGCAGCGCGCACGATTGAGGGCCACATCTTCGATGCGG
>CAXTUV010000118.1:7578-8263 GCA_964247445.1 uncultured Acidobacteriaceae bacterium
GTGATCTACCTGCAAGACCAGAAAACCAATGTGGTGAAGTCTTTTATCGCGCCCGACGACGGCGCGTACCGCTTCGGCCAGCTGCCCGCCTCAACGGACTACCGGATCTGGGCCGTTTACAAAGGCGTGAAAAGCAAGGAGCGCCTGGTCTCTTCTTTTGAAACCAGGCCGACTGTCACCCTCGATTTCCACATCGGCAAGTAGCGCCTACGCGGGTACCGTTAAGCCGCGCAGCACAGCAACGACGTCGCTCGGCTCCGCGCGTCCGGTCATGTAGTCCGCGTCCACATGGGCATAGCGAATCGTCCCTTCCTCGTCGATCACAAATGTTCCAGGCATCGGCAGATCCCAGATTCCATCCGCGTTGCGCGCGCCGATGTCGTTTTTGAATACATTTTGCGAAAGGTCCTTCACCGCCGGATCCGAGGCAAACACCAGCCCGAACTGCCGGGAGACCGTGCTTCCGGCGTCCGTGAGCACTGGGAAGGTCAGTTTATTTTTCTCGCCAGCCAGCTTGCCAAACTCCGGCTTTTCCGGAGAGATCGCCACCAGTGCGGCGCTGGCGGCCTCAATCTGCGGCAGCACACCTTGGAACGCCTTCAATTCCAGATTGCAGAACGGACACCACTCCCCGCGGTAGAAAACCAACACCACAGGGCCTTTTGCCAGCAGCATTTCCAACGAC
>CAXTUV010000119.1:0-8248 GCA_964247445.1 uncultured Acidobacteriaceae bacterium
CGCCATGCCAAAACCCGGGTCGGTCGAGGTAAAAGCCGCGCGGCCCGACCTCCTGCGCGATTTCCACGATATGGAAGGCAATCGCGCCGGTGTTGGTTTGGCTAAAGGCTTCGGTCGCCCAGGCGCAAAGGTCCGCGGTCCAGCAGTCTTCATTCGCGCGCAGATCCACCTCAACCAGCACAGGCCCGGCTGTCACCAAAGCGCGGTCCGCCAAGCCGATGCCGCTCGCGAAGGGTTTGGTTCCGGAAAGCCGGCCCTGCTCGAATGCCAACGCCTTACCCGGTATCTCAGAAGCCCAGACTGCGTAGAGCGCGCCCGGCGCGGGCTCGCGGCCCGCCTCCGCCAAGATGCCGAGCGCGTCCCAGTGAGCTTCGGCCAGCTTCGCAAGCGAGATGTCCTCCTCGGCCACGGCAAAGATGCGCCGGTGCCGCTCAGGCGTCTCGCCGCCTCCGGGCAAGGGTAGTATTTCGGCGCGGATACGGTCGAGGTTCATGAAGCGGGATTGTGCGCGGCGAGCGCGTCGGCAAAGCCCAGGGGCGCCCGACCCAAGCGGCGGCCGCTTGTCAGCACGCACAGGCGGGCGTCGGAAAGACGGGGGTGCCGATGCGCGTGCAAGCGCCCCCACAGGTCGTGGTCCTCGGCGGTTACGAGCGCCGGCCACCCGCCGCACTGGAGGTAGGCGTCCGCGCGCACGCCCAGGTTGGCTCCGTGGACGTGCGGGTGCGTCCCGTCGGAGTGAATCGGGGTAGTGCGGCGGAAGCGTTCTTCCACAACCGGATCGTGTTCGGCGAAGTGATCGACGTCGATGATGCCGGCGATCGCGCGCCAGCCCCTGCCGGCGAAGCGGAGCTGGAGCGTGAGCCAGTCCGGGGGCACGATGCAGTCGGCGTCGGTATTCGCAAGCCAGCAATGCGTCGGCAGCGCAAGGGCGCGGGCAAGAGCGGTGCGGGCGGCCAGGGCGCGGGCCGCGCCGACGCTGCCGGCTTCGGAACGCACCACCGTGCCCGCCGCGCCGAGCAGTTCCCGAGCCACCGCTGCTGTTCGGTCGGTGCAGGAGTCGGCCGCCAGCACGATGTGGCTGCTGACATGGAGCGGCAGCGCCGCGCAGGCCCTCAGCACAGAATCGAGGCAGCGCGGCAGCAACGCTTCCTCGTTTCGCGCGGGAATCAGCACCGCGATATGGGTAATGGAAGCCTCCGCCAGGCTCGGCGATTCAGGAAGCGGCACAGCCCGGAGCGCGCTCATGAGCGAGGCTCCGCGATGCGTGTCCAGCGGTTGAGCCGGAAGCTGGGGTGGCGCTCCGCATGTTCGCGGCGCAGCAAGGGGTGGCCGTCCAGGAGCATATGTACCTGGTCGCCGGAGAGTTTATGGTCGGGCGAGGAGCCGAGCCAATGGCAGGCGAGCAAGGTTGCGCCGGGCTCGGCGGCGTGGATGAACTCGCCCGCGATGCGGGACCACTCCGGAGCCGAAAAGTAGTAGCCGATCTCGCTGAGAACAAGGAGATCGCACCCGCGCACAGGCAGGCGCACAGGCAGCCCCATGCAGCGGAACCATACATGCGGGAACTCGGCGCAGCGCGCGCGAGCGGTTTCCAGCGCTGTCGGCGAAAAATCAATGCATTCCAGCGCGTCGCACAGCGGCGCAAGCCGGGCGGATAAGACCCCGACCGAGCAGCCCGGCTCGAAAGCGCTGCGGTATCGGCGATGGCTCAACGCCGCGATGATGCGGTCGTAGCGCGAGGTTTCCGTAGGATTGGAGGCAAAGTGCCACGGATCGGGATCGGCTTGATACTTTTGTTCAAAGAAGGCGGCTTCAGACGGATTCATGAGAGCAGGAACACCTCATAAGGCCGCTGGGCGGGGGCGAGCAGCGCGGGCGGCAGAATCGGGTCACCGCCATTGGGGTTCTCAAGTTGTGAGTCGTGCTTCGCGAGGGCAGCCTGCTTTTGCGATTGCTGCTGCGGTGTCAGCGGGAGCCGGACGGCGTTCTTGCCGCTCAGCAGCGCCGGTTTGCCGTGGTGCCAGGTCCAAAACAGCCAAAAGGTGATCAGCGCGCCCGTTTGTCGCGCGGCTTCCGCCGCGACCCGCCCGCAGGCTTCATGGTCCGGATGAAAATCGTGCGGCCAAGGGGCGATGATCTGGCCGCCTTCGGGAACCAGCGGGAGGAGCAGCGCGAGTAGGCGATCTTCGTGCATGCCTACGCCTGAGTCAGGCAGCCGGAGGCGATGGATGGAAGCGCGCTCGACGCCGAGGCAGGCGAGAGCTTCAGTCTGCTCGCGCTCGCGCAGGGCAGGCAGGCCGGGCATGTCAGGGTAGGCGGCTTCGCCGTCCGTCACGGCGGCGACCGTAACCGGGATGCCCCGCGCGCGAAGGTTGAGAATCAGTCCGGCGGCGGCCAGGGTTTCATCATCCGGGTGCGGCGCAATGACTAAAGCGGGTGCGTTCGCGGGCAGCCGCTCGGGCAAGGGGTCGGCATAGGCGCGCCAAGCATAATCAGGAGTCTGGGGCAAAGGCATCAAAATTCGTAAGGGATTTCAAAGGGTCAGATGCCCTGGAAAGCGTTCGCCGTGGGACAGTCAGCCGCGGGGAGCTCACCAAATTGTGAACCGGTGAAAACGCGCGCTATTTAGCGGCGCGCGTGTTCTCGGGTGGGGTTTGGATGGGTTCGGACAGCGTTCGTTGGTAACGGAACTGGTAACGCTGGATGCGGTCACCGGTTTCCATGCGGTCATCCCAATCCAAACGGTAAGTGACTGTTGCGGCGTCGCTCGGGAACTGCTCGCTCCCAGGTGAGGGGTATTTTCTTATTCCATGGCAGGGCATCTCTGCCACCGTGAACGGCAGCGCCTGCCAAAAATCCCTGTCTTTGACAAAACCGTCGGCATAAAAGAAGTAGTCGCGGGTCCAGCCGGCCGGCAAAGGCGGCAGGGCGGCTGTATCGAACTCGGCATCGATGTCCTCGCCCGAGCCGAAGATTACATCATGATTGTCGCGGCCCGTGAGCAGGGGGGTGACCGTGCCATAGCGGGTGTATGCGCCACGCTGCCAGCCGAACGGGCCGGTGAGCGAGATGTTCTGGTAGTCGTAGGTTAGGTCGCCCGGGGTCTTGCCGTCGATTTGCTGCGGGTAGCCGCGGAAAGCAAGCGTGGCCTCGCGCAGGGGAAGTTCGGTCGCGCGAATGGTCCGGTCGCTGGATGGGGCGTTGTCGACCAGGATCTGATCCCAGTAAATCTGCAGGTTGGTGCGGATGCGGATGCGCCGCGCGCCTTGGGGAAGCTTGCCGGTGAGGTCGACCGTGATGGTGCGCGGCAGCCCTGCGGGGAAGCCCATGTCGGCGAGGATCGGCTTCCAGCGCCCGTCAGGCGTTTGGGCCTCGACCGACGGCGACTGCGGGGCAAGCCCGGCCTGCCAGGCGGCGTACATCGAGCTGGCGGAGAAATACTCGATGTAGCCCGACAGGAAAAGCCGGACGGGATTCGCGCGGTCGAGCGGTCCCAGGTCGAGCGTGAGGGCGTGGTCGTTCGCGAAGCCCGCGTAGCTCAAGTTGGTGAAGTCGCGCAGGTAGGTGTGGTCGCGCTCAGCTAACACGGGCAGGGCATCGCGACCGAGCGCATCAGTAGCCGCCGCCGGCAGGTGCGCTTGGGCCGAGGCCAGTATGGGCTTGCCGGAGGCAAAAGGCGGCGCGGATAGGAACTTCTCATCCGTGTAAGCCTCTGTGCCGGCGGGGTGATCGATCGCGACGAGCCGCAGCTGGTCGACGTAGTTGATCTCCTCCATCGGCTCGCCGAAGCGGACGGAAAGAAGGCCGTTGCGCGGCTTGAGCAGCGCGCCATCGACTTTGGTCCATTCGTTTGAGTCCGGCTGGTTGTAGGCAGACGGGCTGATCCAATGTCCCACTACGCCCGCGCCGATCACGTCTGAAACGAAGGCGTACTTCTCGCCATCCCAGGCGAACAGGACCGGGCAGGACGACCCGCGGCGGTCGAGTTCGGTGAGCGCGAGCGGCTTGTTGGCGGCGATCTCCAGCTCATCCTGCGGGACGCCCGTGGGCCATAGGAGGCGCACGACGTCGGCGTGGTCGGTCCGCCCAAGGCCGGCCAGGATATCGGACGGGGTAGTGACCTCAAACTTTTGCCAGTTGCCGCCGGCGAACACCTCGACCTTGGCTCCGATGGCACTCTTGTTGTCGGCCAAACCGGTCAGGGCGATGCGGAGGGAGTGATTAATCGCGCCGCCCGCGTTATGCAGAACTAGCGGCGGGGCCGCGTTTTGTCCCACGAGCAAGTCGGGCGCGCCATCCCCATCCACGTCGGCTGCCAGGAGTGAGCTTGCGTCCGGAACGGCCAATTTGCTGAGCCCAAGGGCATCGGACACATCGACAAAGCCGCCCGCGCCGGTATTCCGGAGCACCTTGATGCGCGGGCCGTTCGTAGTCTCGACGAGAGCGGCGAGGTCGACCCAGCCGTCATTATCAAAGTCGATCGGCGTCAGGCTGAGCGCGGCGGTGACCCCGGGCAGCGCAACCGGAATACGCTCGAAGCGCTCGCCGTGGTCGCTGCGCCACAAAGACAGCCCGGGGGCGCCGGCGTGGGCCACAGCGACATCCATGTAACCATCTTTGTTCCAGTCGGCAAGCGCGAGGGCGCGGCTCGCGGGCAGGGCTTCGCTGTAGAGAGCGGCGGGTTTGAAAGCGCCTTCGCGCTGGTTTTTATACACAGTCGGGCTTGGGGCCGCGCCCGCGACGACTAAGTCCACCGCGCGGTCGTTGTTGATGTCGGAAAGCTTGGCGGCGCTGGTTGAGGCAGAGCCCGCAAGCGCGGTAGGCCCGGTCCACTCAGTAAAGGAGCTGTTGCCGTTGTTGCGCCATAGAGTACTGCCGCCCGCGCCTGTCAGGAACAGGTCGAGGTCGCCGTCGTGGTCGAAGTCGACAAAGGTGATGCCGGTAGTGCCCTTGCGCTGGGCGAGCCCCACCTTCTCGGTCACGTCGGTCCACTTGCCCTGCCCAAGATTCTTGAACAGCTGGACATGGTCGGCGGTTGCGACGGCAAGATCGGGCAGGGTGTCGTTATCGAAGTCCCCGACGGCGCAGGCGATGCCCGAACCCTTGACCGCGAGGCCGAGTTTCGTCGCATCCACCAGCTCGGGTGTGCCGGATGCGGCGAGCCGGTAGGCATGCAATCCGTCGGCCTGCATGGAGATGAGCCCGCGCGCGCCGGAGCCGTCAAGGTCGAGCATGCACAAGCCGCCGCCCTCCCCAGGCTTGCCCGCGGCAGACAAGGGCGCGGTCGGCTGGAAAGAAACCGCGATCATCGGCCCCGCGGTCTTGGGAAGCGCCAGCATATCCTCAACCAGCGCATAGTGGCCCTGCTCGCCGTAGGTCGCGCTCATCAGCGTGCCTATCTTTGCTTGGGTGATCTGCTGGAAGCGCGCGAGGTGCTCCCGGGCCTCGTCTACCTTGCCCTCGCGCTGGAGGGCGCGCGCCATGCCGAACTGCGCCGAAGCATGAAATGGGCTGATCCCGACCGTGGTTTGGAACTGCTCGATCGCCTCGGGATACTCCTTCTTGCTCAGAAGAATGGTTCCCAGGAAATAGTGGATGTCGGCATCGCCGGGGTCGAGCACCGCCGCTTTTTGGAAGTCATCAAAAGCCGCGTCCTCGCTGCCGCCCGAAAAGTGCGTGACCCCAAGCGAGTACCAGCCGCGCACGCTTTTGGGGTCAAGTGCGACCGCTTTCTTAAGGGTGTCCTCGGCCTCGGGCAGCTTGCGGAGGTACAGGTAGGCCAGGCCCTCATTGACGACCGGGATCGCCGAGGAGGGGTCGGTTCGGCCGGCGTCCTCAAACTTGTGCAGCGCTTTCTCCGGCAGCTGCTGGTTCATGTAAGCCACGCCGAAGTTATTGTCGAGCGCGGCCGCTTCCGTGCTTCCTCCCGCGGCTCGGACCCGTCCGTGCGAAAGAAGAGCCGCGGCGGCAAGAGCGGCGGCAAGCGGAACAGCAAAGCGGGCGAAACGCATGGGAGGTGCTCCGCCCCTCAGTGTACCGGGTAGCACGTTTGCTTGCACCAAAGCGGCATTTCCATGCGTCGAAACTGTAAAGCAGGGAGCGTAGAATCGGCCCCAATGCAATCTTGGGAAAAGGATGGTGCCTTGAATCAGTACATCGAGCGCGTGGTGGATCTGCTGGACCCGGCGGAAAACCGGCTTTACGGTATGACGGTGGAGGAGGCCCGGGATGTGCTGCGGCAGCAGCCGGCCGAGGCCATGCTGGCGGTCGAGGGCTCGTTCGCGCTGGTGGCGCACAAAGGCAAAACGGTGCGCTTGGCGCGCTCGCTCGACCGACCGATGCGCTACTTTCTGGCTAAGCGCCGCGAAGGACCGATGCTGGTGGTGGCTTCGCGCATCGACGCGATTCGGCGCTACCTGGACGCGGAAGGGTTGGGCGCGCAGTTTCATCCCAGCTACACCCGCATGGTCCCGGCCCACTATGTCACGCAGTTGGAGCTGATCGGCTGCCCGGATCCCGAACCCATGTTCACTCGTTTCTTCACGCCCGCCATGGCTACCCTGCCTCCGGATCTGGACCTGATCGGGCAGGCGTATATCGGCGCGGCCGCGGAGGAAGTCGGCAAGTGGCTCGATGGGCTGGGCGAGGAGGAGCCGATCGGGGTGTGCTTTTCGGGCGGCATCGACTCCGGGGCGGTGTTCCTGCTGGTGTTCCAAGGGGTGCGGGAGCGCGGCATGTACCCGGGCCGACTCAAGGCATTCACACTCGACGTGTCGGGCAAGCGCGGGGGCGGCCCGGACGTGAAGCAGGCGCGCCGGTTTTTGGAGGCCGTGGGACTCGGGCTGTTTTTGGAACCGATCGAGGTAGACCCGGCCTCGCTCGACCCGCTCGCGGCCATCCGCGTCATGGAGGACTACAAGCCGCTCGACGTGCAATCGGCGACCATGGGGCTGGCCCTGTGCCGGGGCATCCGCGGGCGCTACGTGGAGTGGCGGCACCTCCTGGACGGCGACGGCGGCGATGAGAACCTGAAAGACTACCCGCTTGAAGAAGGCGGCGAGCTGACCATCCGCAGCGTGGTGAACAACCCGCTGCTTTACCAGGAGGGTTGGGGCGTGGGCAGGATCAAGCACTCGCAAACCTACTCGGGCGGATTGAGCCGGTCGTATACGCGCACTTACGGTCCGGCGCGGGCGTATGGCTTCGAGGGCTTCAGCCCGTTCACGCGGCCCGCGGTGATCGCGGCGGCGGAAGCCATCCCGTTTGTTGAGCTGACCGGCTATAGCGAGTCGAAGCTTTACGCGCTCAAGGGCGAGATCGTGTGCCGGGGCGTGAAGGCCATCACCGGCATGGACATGCCGGTGTTCGAGAAACGACGCTTCCAGCACGGGGCCTTGCCGGAGAGCGAAATGCGGCGGCGCTTGCCGGGGTCAGAGGCGGAGTACCGGCGGCATTTCCTGGCGATGTACGCTTGAGCGCCTACCCGGCGAGCCCGGCGGAGCGGGACCGTTGGGTGACAGCGCTGCGTGGGCCGCGCGAGGCGGTGCTGCCCGAGCTGCCCATTTCATTTTTCCTAGAGCAGGAGCGGTTTGCTTCGGGCGAGGTGGGGTCGGTCGCGGCGGTGTTCCTCGCCAACCGCGAGTGCCCCTGGAAGTGCGCACACTGCGACCTGTGGCGGCACACTCTACCCGGTTCTGTCGAGCCTGGGCAAATCCCTGCGCAGGTGGCCGATGCGCTCGGGCGGCTCAGGCTCGCGCGGCAGGTAAAGCTTTATAACAGCGGGAGCTTTTTCGATCCCCGGGCCGTACCGATGGAGGACTACCCTGCGATTGCAGGACTTGTGGGCGGTTTCGAGCGGGTGATCGTCGAGTGCCATCCGGCGCTGGTGGGGCCGCGCTGCGCGTCCTTCGCCCGGCAGCTCCCGGGCGAGTTGGAAGTGGCGATGGGCCTCGAAACCGCGCACCCGGGGGCGCTCGCGAAGCTGAACAAGCGCATGACTCTCCCCCAGTTCGCGGCCAAGGCGGGGTGGCTGCGCGACCGGGGTATCGCGGTGCGGGCGTTTGTCGTGGTGGGCGGTCCCTTCCAGCCCGCAGGCGAGGCGGTCGAGTGGGCTTGCCGGTCGATTGAGTTTGCGCGAGTGTGCGGGGCCGAGGTTGTGTCGCTCATCCTAGCGCGGGGTGGCAACGGGGCCATGGAGGCGTTGCGCGCGGCGGGCGAGTGGACGCCGCCCGTTTTCGCCGAGCTGGAG
>CAXTUV010000120.1:0-8146 GCA_964247445.1 uncultured Acidobacteriaceae bacterium
AGCCTGGCCCGTGCCGCCCCGGTTAAACTCCCCTTGCGGCCGGGCCGGAGCTACAGGTGCGCGATTGTACTGTTGGGTTCCCGACGGTACCTGCGCCCCTCGGTTGAAGGTTTGCGCGCCGTTGTTTACCGTGCCTCCGGGGCGGTTAAAAGTTTGCCCGCCTCGGTTGTAAGTCTGCGGGCCATTTTGGAAAGTTTGCCCGCCGCGATTAAAGGTCTGGCCTCCGCGGTTGATTGTGTTTCCGCCGTTGTTGAAGGTGTTACCGCCGCGGTTGATCGTGGTGTTGCCGCCGCGGTTGACCGTCACGTTGTTGATCGTGGTGCGGTTCACCCCGCCGTAGCGCACATTCTGTGTGTTATTAAAGGCGCGGGCCTGCGGGCTGCGGTCAAACCCGCCGTAGTGGCCGTGGTTGATGACCGTGGTCGAGTTCGAAATATAGGTGTTGTGGTTATAGATCACCGTGCGCGAGCCCCAGCTTGGGGCCCAACTGTGGAAACCCCAGCCGAAGTGCGAGAACGCGCCGATCGCTAGGCCGACACCGAAGCCGAGCGCAAGCCCCGCGCCGAATACCACGCCCGGCGGCGGCCCGAAGTAGTGGTAGTGCGGGTAGATAGGAAAGCCGGGGCCGTACACGATGCCCGGGTTATAGTAGGGCACATATACGACCTCGGGGCTCACCGGCACAATGACGATGTTCCCCGGGACGTAGTTCACGGTTTCCTGCGGGGTCGAGCGGAGATTGCCGGACGCACGGGCACGCTCGCGCATCACCTGC
Source organism: uncultured Acidobacteriaceae bacterium (assembly GCA_964247445.1). Classification (GTDB taxonomy): domain Bacteria; phylum Acidobacteriota; class Terriglobia; order Terriglobales; family Acidobacteriaceae; genus EB88. Next base: position 776 of record CAXTUV010000120.1, read on the forward strand.
ACGGCATCCAGCACATCCTGCGGCTGGTTAAAGTACGCATTGCCGAGCTGCGTGGTCCAGTCCAGGTTCTGGTTTAAATCCTGTACCACTTGCGGAAAGGCGACGAGCGACTTCACGCTCGGATCCCAGGGCTGCTGGTTCGCGAGCTCCGCCAACTCGGAAGGCGGCTGCCCGCCGTTCTGCTGGAGAAACTGCTGGAGGCTGACAACCTGCTGCGGATAGGTCGCGGCGGCGAGCACCTGGGCGACGAGCGAGTCCGGATACAGCGCAATGGGAGCGACGAGCTGATCGATCTGGTCCGGCGGAAGCTGCTGGTAGGACGAACCCTGTACCGGCGGGGCCTCCTGCTGACCCAGCGCCAAACCTGTGCTGATCGGCAGCATGATTGCCGCTAAAACCGTCGCGGTCGCTTGCCGAAGTATGCCGCTTTTAAAGATTGTGATCTCGCTATGCATTGTCGTTCTCCTTCCGCATCCGCGCCCTACCCGAGTAGAGCCAACCAATAGAACCCGCTCCCCGGCAGGGAGTTCCGCTCCCGGCCCGCATATTTCAGTTATCGTCAGAACTGCGATGAAAGATGAGCCCCGCATTCAGGCGGTATTCGCGGAAATGGCAAAGGCGGAGGTGGAAGCGCTTCTTCTCACCCACCTGCCCGACATCCGCTATCTTTGCGGCTTCACCGGTTCCAGCGCGCTGCTTCTTGTGATGCGGGGCCGTGCCGTGCTGCTGACCGACGGGCGGTATACGACGCAGGCCCGCGTGGAGGCGCGGGGCGTGCGCGTGCTCATTACGAAAAAGCCTTTTGAGTGGATGGGCAAGCTGCTGGCCAAGACCGAAGTGTGGACCGTGAGTTATGACGGCTCGCACACCTCGGTGAGTACGCTCGCGCGCATCGAGGCAGGCAGCCCATCCCCGGCGGACCCCGGCGCGCGCCGCAGGCGATTTCGTTTGCTGCGCAAGCCGCTCGTCGCCCCGCTGCGGGAGCGCAAGGACGCAGGCGAGCTTGCCATACTGGAAGAAGCCGCGCGGCTGACCACGCGCTTGTTCGAGGAAACCGCCCTGCCCGGCTTTGCCGCCGGGCGGCCTGAGCGCGAGGTGGCCGCGGAGCTTGAATACGCGGCCCGCCGGGTCGGCGCCGACGGCATGTCGTTTGAGACGATTGTCGCGTCCGGCGTCCGCTCCTCGCGCCCGCACGGGACGGCATCCGCCGCGCCCATTCCGGAACGCGGCTTCGTCACGCTCGATTTCGGTATCATGCACAAGGGATATTGCTCGGACATGACGCGGACTGTATACATCGGCACACCAACGGAGGAAGAGCGCGACGCCTATGCGGCGGTGCTGGCGGCCGAGGAGGCCGGCATCGCGGCTGTGCGTGCCGGCGCGAAAGCCTCGCAGGTGGACCGAGCCGCGCGGGGAGTGCTGCGCGCGCGCAAGCTGGGCCGGTACTTTACACACTCCACCGGCCACGGCGTCGGCCTTGAGATCCACGAAGGACCCCGCTTGGCCGAGAAAGTCGACGACGTACTCGCCCCGGGCATGGTCTTGACCATCGAGCCCGGCGCGTACCTGCCCGGCAAGTTCGGCATCCGCATCGAAGATATGGTGGCGGTCGAGGCTCAGGGCTGCCGCATCCTCACCACCGCACCCAAGCACCTGATTACGTTGTAGCCCGCCCGTGAAGGAAAGACCCGCACACCTATGAACCCGGAAGATATCCAGGCGCTCAAGGAACTGATCGAGTTCCTCCAGGAAAAGAAGATCGGTGAGTTTCGCCTCGAGCGCGGCGAGCTGAAAGTGGAGCTGAAGTTTGAGTCGGCGATGGCCGCGGCGCAACCGCCGGCTTTCGATCCGGTACTGCTGGCCCGGCTCTTGCAAGGCGCGCCGGCGGTCGCCCCAGCCGCCCTGCCGCAGCCTGCGCTGGTCGCCGCGCCGCCTGAAGGCGAGCCGCAATCGCCCGCAGCCCCGCCCGAGGAAGCGCTCCACACCGTCAAGTCGCCCATTGTCGGCACCTTCTATGCATCGCCCTCACCCGGCTCGCCCGCCTTCGTCAAGGTCGGCGACCAGGTCACGGTCGGCCAGCCCCTATGCATCGTCGAAGCCATGAAGCTGATGAATGAGATTGAATCCGATGCGACGGGCGAGATTGTCGCGCAGTTGGTCGAAAACGGCCATCCGGTCGAGTACGGGCAGCCGCTGTTTTCCGTGCGGGCGCGCTGATGTTCGGAAAAGTCCTCATCGCCAACCGGGGCGAAATCGCACTTCGCGTCATCTCGGCTTGCAAGGAGCTCGGCATCCGCACGGTGGCCGTCTACTCCGAGGCCGACCGCCACTCGCTCCATGTCCGCTTCGCCGATGAGGCCGTCTGCATCGGACCGCCGCGCTCGACGGAGTCGTACCTCCATGTGCCGGCAGTCATCGCCGCAGCTGAAATCGCCGACGCCGACGCCATCCACCCCGGCTATGGCCTCTTGAGTGAGAACGCGAACTTCGCCGAGGTGTGCCGGCAGTCCAATATCAAGTTCATCGGGCCGCCGCCCGAGGTCACCCGTACCATGGGCGAGAAGTCCGTCGCACGGCAGACCATGAAGAAGGCCAAGGTGCCGATCCTCCCCGGGTCGGACGGCGTGCTCGCCGACGCGGACGACGCGCTGGCCTGGGCCAAGTCCATCGGATACCCGGTGATCCTGAAAGCTGTCGCGGGCGGCGGCGGGCGCGGTATGCGCATTGCCCGAACACCCGGGGAGCTGCCCAACCTGTTCCACCAAGCAAGCACCGAGGCCGCGAACGCGTTCGGCAACGGCGAAATGTACATGGAAAAATTCATCGAGCGCCCGCGCCACATCGAGTTCCAGGTGCTGGCCGATGAGCACGGCCATGTGATGTCGCTTGGGGAACGGGAGTGCTCCATTCAGCGCCGGCACCAGAAGCTGATCGAGGAAGCACCCTCGCTCCAGGTCACCCAGAAGTTGCGCGAGGAGATCGGCAAAACCCTGCGTAAGTCGCTGTCCGACGTCGGCTACCAGAACGCCGGGACGGTTGAGTTTCTGATGGATGAGGACGGCAAGCTGTACTTCATTGAGATGAACACGCGTATCCAGGTAGAGCACCCAGTGACTGAAATGATCACGGGCATCGACCTGGTGAAGGCGCAGCTGCGCATCGCTTCCGGGGAAAAGCTCGCGTCGATTATTCCCGAGCCGGTCACCATCCGGGGCCACGCGATCGAGTGCCGCATCAATGCCGAGCACCCGGAAAAGTTCACACCCTCGGCCGGCAAGATCACCGCCTGGAACCTGCCCGGCGGCAATGGGGTGCGCGTGGACACGGCGCAGTACGCCGAGGGCGTGGTGCCGCCGTATTATGACTCGCTGATCGCGAAGCTGGTCGTGCACGGCAAGGACCGGACGGAAGCGATCGCGCGGATGGAGCGTGCGCTTGAGATGTTCGTGGTCGAGGGCATCCACACCACGGTCCCGCTGCACCGCAAGATCTTCGCGGACCCGGCGTTCCGGAAGGGTGAGTTCGATACCAAGTTCATGGAGCGGTTCTTGGAGCGCGGGAAGAGCTGATATTCGCGCGGTAAGCATTTGTCCATGACGGAGAGCCGACCTGCCGTGGACGACCCTGTTTGCAGCGGGCCTCCGGTAAGTATTCCAAGTTCAGATCGCGGTGGCCGCTCACCGGTAAGGTCGAAAGGCATTCGGCGCTACACTGGTTCGGCTGACCATGGGCTCCCGCATCCTTCTCCTGCTTGCCTCCGCTCTCATGACCGCGCAAGCGCTTGATCGTTCGCAGAGCCCTGCTCCGGGCGATCCATGCATCGGCGTTCTTGTCACGGGCAGCGCTTCCCAAGCCGATGCAGCCAAACGAGCGCTGCAAGCCGGGGCGAACTTTGCCGTGCTGGCCAAGGAGCAGTCGACTGATCCCTCCTCGGAGGACGGCGGTTATCTGGGTCCGCTGCGTGAAGCCCACCTCGCCCCCGAGCTGCGGCAAATCCTGCTGCGGCTGCGGCCCGGTCAGGTGACGCCGGTGGTTCGCATCGGCGAGGGATTCGCCGTGTACACGGTATTCGCCGCCGCCCCGAGCACGCATGACCTGGAAGGGCGGACGATCCAGGATTTGACCCTGGCCGGAGCCGTGGATCAAGGGATCAGCCTGTCCGGAGCCGATGAAGCCGGCGTGGTCTTTAACGCCTATCCCAAGCCGGAGGGGTGGAATCGCGACCTGAGCCGGCCCTGCTCCATCCGGACAAACTCGCTGGCCGAGGCCAAGGCGCGCACGCGGGCTTTCCTGGCTTCGCCCGCCGGCGAGAGTGCTTCTCCGGTGCGGCGGCAGCAGGCGCTTGCCGCGCTGGCCCAGTTGAGCGCCTACACGGGTGACATGGAGGCCTCCATCAGCGCGTGGAAGCAGGCTTACGAGATCGCCCAAGCGAGCACGCCGGGCACGATCCCGTACACGCTTGAGAGTTTGGGGCTTTCGTTTCTCCACCTTTCGGAAATGAAGAACGGCGCGTACCGGGACGGGGGCAAGCTGGACATCTTCCCGCCGGTCGAGCCGGGGCTGGCTTTCTCCGATGAAAGCGCTTCACGGGAAGCGATTCGATACTTGGAAGCCTACCTGGCCCGCGTGCCGGACGACCTTGATGTGCGTTGGCAGCTTAACCTGGCCTACATGACGGTGGGAGGGTACCCTGCCGAGGTGCCTGCCCGGTACCTGATTCTGCCGGCGGTTTTTACCTCGAAGGGAGACATCGGGCGGTTTCAGGATGTGGCATTGCCCGCGGGACTTAATGCCTTCAGCCAAGCCGGCGGCGTCGTGGTCGACGACTTCGACGGGCAAGGGCGGTTGGACATCGTGGCTTCCAGCTGGGACATGTGTGAGCCGCTGCACTTGTTCCACAACAATGGTGACGGCACCTTTACCGATCGCGCGGCCGCCGCGGGATTGGGAGACCAGCTGGGCGGCTTGAACTTGGTGCAGGCGGACTATAACAACGACGGCTGCATGGACCTGCTGGTGCTGCGAGGCGGCTGGCAGCAGCCGATGCGCCGCTCGCTGCTGCGCAACAACTGCGACGGCAGTTTCACCGATGTGACCGACGCAAGCGGGTTGGGCGGCGTGGTCACAGCGACGCAGACTGCCGCCTGGGCCGATATCGACAACGACGGCAAGCTCGATCTTTTTCTCGGCAATGAGAATGCTCCGAGCCAGCTGTTCCGCAACAAGGGCGACGGGACGTTTGAGGACATCTCGCACGCGGCGGGGATCGACCAAACGGCTTTCAGCAAAGGTGTTGTCGCGGCTGATTATGACAGGGACGGTTTTGCCGACTTTTATGTCTCCAACGCCACAGGACCTAACTTCCTTTACCACAACAATCATGACGGCACCTTTACCGATGTGGCGCGGCAGGCGGGAGTACAGGCACCCTATTTCAGCTTCGCCACTTGGTTCTTCGACTACGACAACGACGGTTGGCCCGACCTGTTCGTGGGGAGCTATTTCAACTCCGTGCAGCAGGTGATGCGCAGCCGCCTGGGCCTGCCGGTCTCGGTGGAAACGATGAAGCTCTACCGCAACCTCCATGACGGCTCGTTCGCGGACGTCACCGCGCAGGTCGGCCTCGACAAGGTGTTCATGCCGATGGGGGCCAACTTCGGCGATGTGGACAACGACGGCTTCCTCGATCTTTATCTCGGGATGGGCAGCCCTTCGTTCGGCGGGATGCTGCCGCATGCGCTGCTGCGGAACCGCGAAGGGAAAAGTTTTGCCGACATCACGGCTTCGTCCGGCACGGGGGAGCTGCATAAGGGGCACGGCATCGCGTTTGCCGACCTGGAACGGCGCGGCGTCGAGGACATCGTCGCCTCCAATGGGGGTGCCGTTCCTGCTGATCAGCACACGCTGCGGCTGTTCAGAAATCCCGGAAGCGAAAACGATTGGTTGAATCTTCACCTGATCGGCGAAAAGAGCAACCGGTCCGCGGTCGGTGCCGAGATCAAGGTCGTCGTACGGAACGATCAGCACCCGCGCCTTGCTTTGTACCGCACGGTGGGGGCCTCCAGCTCTTTCGGCGGCAATCCTTTGGAGCAGCACATCGGCCTGGGGCGCCATGCCCGGATCCTCAGCTTGGATATCTGGTGGCCGGCCACCGGAACCAGCCGGCACTTCGACAACGTGCCGAAGAATGAGTTTCTCGCGATCCGCGAGTTCGGGACCGGCTACGCCCGGCTGACTCCATCGCCGGTCCGCCTGCGAGGTTCGGCCCCGGCATCAGGAGGACTGTAGATGCGTCTCATGTGGCTCACGCTTTTGTGCTTTTTGGGGCTGCCGGTACGCGGCAGCGCAGCCCCGAGGACGTACCCGACCCGGGGCATTGTGGTTCAAGTGAATCGGGAAGCGAAGCAGATCGCAGTTTCCTGCGACGCGATTCCGGATTACATGAGCGCCATGGTCATGTCCTACACCGTAGCCGATGCCCAGACGCTCGCCGGTCTCCAGCCGGGTGCCCCTGTCACCTTTCTCACCGTCCCGCACGGGAAAACGCTGTATGCCGAGCATATCCGGCGCGCCACCACGGCAAGCTTCGGTACGGAGCCCCTGGAAGCCGGGAACCTTGCCGCGCTAGCCGCCATCCTCGATCCGCCCTCAAGCGGCACGGCCGTTCAGCCGGGAGAGCCGGTTCCCAACTTTACACTGACGGATCAGACAGGCAGCCCTGTTCAGCTTTCGCAGTTCCAGGGCAAGGTCGTCGCCCTCACCTTCGGCTACTCCCGCTGCCCCAGACCGGATTTCTGCCTGCGCCTGTCCGACAATCTCGCCCGCCTGCAAACGCGATTTCACGCCGATGCCGGCCGGAACCTTGTCCTTCTCACCATTGCCATCGATCCGGAGCACGACCATGGTAAGGCTTTGGATGAGTATGCCGGCACCTGGAAGGCTGACCCTGCAATCTGGCATTTCCTCACCGGCCCGCTCCCGGACGTCAAAGCTGCCGCGAGCCTCTTCGGCATGAACTTCTGGACCAGCGAAGGGCTGCTGATCCATCCGCTCCACACCGCCGTCTTGGACCGCCGGGGGCACCTCGTCGTCAACTGGGAAGGCAATCACTTCACCGCGCAGCAGTTAGGCGACCTGGTGGACGCTGAGCTGCACCGCCTGTGACCTCCGTTTGATTCCTTGCCGCGCTTCCGCTGACCCGAGGGCCCTACCGGCGGGCTGACCGATGCACTCGCCAGAATGTACGCGCTCGGTGGAAGCTGCACTTACTGCTACATCTAAAACGACGGCGGTGCGGCCACGCGATCGAGTGCCGCAGCAACGCCGAGCACCCGGAATGGGGTGCGCGTGGACACGGCGCAGTACGCC
>CAXTUV010000121.1:0-8054 GCA_964247445.1 uncultured Acidobacteriaceae bacterium
GTTTGAGGACATGTGCTTGCGCGGCTTTCTCCTGCCCGCGTTTGTGAACGCTTTCCGCTGGGCGGGCGGGGGCGGGACACAAACCGGCACCGCGGCTTGGCTGGGCGTCACGGTGTCCGTTGTGCTCACGAGCCTACCCTTCGCGCTGCTCCACGCCGAGCAGGTTTCGCATGCCTGGGCACCTGTGCTGCTCATCGGCATTGTTTCCGTCGTGCTGTGCATCGTGAGGCTGCGCCTGAACTCGCTGGCGAGCTCGACGGTCGTCCACGCGGCCTACAACTTCACCCTGTTCGCCGGGATTCTGTTCCAAACCGGCGGATTTCGACATCTGGACCGCCTGAGCCACTGACCATGATCGACCACAGGCAAGCTCTTCTGCACTTGCTCGCCAAGCTGTCGTTTCGCCTCGGCGAGTTCACCCTCGCTTCCGGTGCGATGAGCAGCTACTATATCGACTGCCGCGTGACCACGCTCCATGCCGAGGGCGCGCGCCTGACCGGCTTGGCGCTGCTTGCGCTGCTCAAAGCGCACAAGCTGCACCCGGCGGCTGTAGGCGGGCTGACCATGGGAGCGGACCCGGTTGTAACTGCCGTGTCACTCACCAGCGCGAGCACGGAGCGGCCGATTCACGGTTTCCTGGTCCGCAAGGGCGAAAAAGCCCACGGGGCCAAGCGCCGCATCGAGGGCTTTTTAGAGCCGGGCGCGCCCGTCGTTGTGCTGGACGATGTGTGTACGACGGGCGGCTCCACCATCGAGGCTATCGAAGCGGCCCGGCAAGCGGGGATGCGGGTGATCGGGGCGGCCTGCCTGGTGGTACGCGAAAGCGAGGGCGCGAAGGCGGTTGAGGTGGTGCTCGGGGGTGAGCCGTTCCTGCACCTGTTCACCGCCGAGGACGTCCGCGCCGCCCATATCGCGCAGATGCCGCTCTAGGGCGGCTTACCTCTTCCCTCGCTTACTGATCGGGGTCCATCCTGAGGAGCAAAGCGACGAAGGATCTGCTTTTCGGCGCCCCGGAAAAGCAAAGCCGATCCTTCGCTGCGCTCAGGATGACACCTTATTGTTGGAGCTGGGAGCTACTGGGTCGAGCTGGCCGTAGTGGGCTGATTCGTCAGCAGCTGCACCTCGACCCGCCGGTTTTGCGCGCGTCCCGCGGCGGTCGTATTATCAGCCACCGCCTTGTCCTTCCCAAGCCCGATCAAGTAGAACCGGTGCGCCGGTACGTTGTACTTCGACGCGAGGTACTGCACAACAGCCTCCGCGCGCGCGTCCGAGAGCTGATAGTTATACGTGGCGGAACCGACTGAGTCTGTCCCACCCGTCAGCGACAGGATGTAGGACTTCTGCGAGCCGAGCTGCCCACCGAGCTGATCGAGGGTCGCCTGCGCGTCCTTCGTCAGGATTGATTTGTTGAAGCCGAAGTTCACGGATACATCGCTGACCTGCTTGTAGGTGTCCAGGTTTTGGACGACGCTGTTCAGGGAATCCGCCCGGTGCACGGCGTCCTGCGCGGTCGATTGTGCCCCGCCGGCCGCGGTGTTGGCTTGGTTCGCGGCGGTTTGCGCGTTGCCCGCTGAGGTTTGCGCGCCGTTGATCCCCGTGCCCGTGCGCTTGTCGAGGTCGGCAAGCGCACGGCTGTTCGCGGCGGTCTTATCGTCAAGCTCGTTGGTGCCGTTCACCACCGGCGTGGTTGCGTTGCGCACGGTTTTCTTGGTGGTGCAGCCGGCGAGCACAAGAATCGGTAGGAGCGCGGCGGAGGCAGCCTGGAAAGAAAGTTTCGCCATCGAAATCCTTCGTGAGTAGAGTCGTGGGCACATCCCGTGCCGTCGGGTAGTGAGATGCGCCCAGGGGCGGGAAAAGCCGGATTTGCGTGGAAAGCAGACACGCCGCGCCCGGCTTGATGCCGTTACCGGCCGGGACGCACCCTCGGGTGCCGCAGTACCATCAATAGAGCGGCGTATTTCCCCCATACCCCCATGGACCTTCAGGAAAAGATTAGAACGCTGCCCACCGGCCCCGGCGTGTACCTGTACAAGGACGCCGACGGGACCGTGATCTACGTCGGCAAGGCCAAGAACCTGCGCGCGCGCACCCGGTCGTACCTGCTCGCGGCCTCGCAGGCCCATGCCAAGACCGGCTCGCTGATGCGCGAGGCGGTCGACATCGACTACATCCTCGTCGACAACGAGCACGAAGCGCTGGCGCTTGAAAACAACCTGATCAAGCAGAAAAAGCCCCGCTTCAACATTCTCCTGCGCGACGATAAAACCTACCCTTACGTCAAGCTCACGCTCAACGATCGCTTTCCTAAGGTGTTCGTCACGCGCAAGCTCCGCAAGGACCGGGGCGCGTACTACGGCCCGTACTTCCCCGGCAACCTAGCCTACCGCGTGGCGGAGCTGGTGCGCCGCGCGTTTCTGCTGCCCTCCTGCAAGGTAGACCTCGCGCGCTATCACCCCAGGCCGTGCCTGCAGTTCTACATCAAGCGCTGCCAAGGCCCGTGCGTGGAAGGCCTGACCACGCCTGACCAGTACGGCGAAGCCGTGCGCGACGCGCAGCTCGTGCTGGAAGGGCGTGGCGCGGAGCTGGCCAAGCAGCTCGAAAGCCGCATGATGGAAGCCGCCGGGCAGGAGCTGTACGAGCTCGCGGCGAAGTACCGGGACATGCTCCTCACCGTCGACCAGCTCCAGGAAAAGCAGCGCATCGCGAGCGCCGACGAGGACGACGCGGACCTGTTCGGCTACCACTACGAGAACGGAATGCTGGCGGTGAACTTGTTCCACGTGCGCGCGGGCAAGATTGTCGACCGGCGTGAGTTTTTCTGGGAGGACATTCCGGAGTACGAGCTCGGAGCCGAGGAACCCGGCGAGTTTCACCCCGGGGCGTTTTTCGCGTCGCTGCTCAAGCAGCTCTACCTCGACCAGCCTTATGTCCCGGCGAGCATCTTTACCCCGGTTGAGTTCGCCGACCGCGACGCGCTGGCCGGGGCCTTGTCGAAACGCGGGCGCAAGGTGTGCATTGAAGTCCCGCAGCGCGGGGAAAAGCGCTCGCTGGTCGACCTGGCCGGGACGAACGCAAAGCAAAGCTACGACCAGCGTTTTCGCGTTTTGAAGCCGAGCGAGAAAGCGATTGCCGAAGCGCTCGAAGACGCGCTGATGCTCCCGGAAACCCCAACCCGGATCGAGTGCTTCGACATTTCGCACATCCAAGGCGCGGAAACCGTGGCCAGCATGGTGGTGTGGGAGCCGGGCGGCATGAAAAAGTCCGACTACCGCAAATTCCAGATCAAGACCGTCGAGGGCGTGGACGATTTCGCGTCGATGCGTGAGGTCATCGGCAGGCGATATAAGCGCTTGCAGGACGAAGGCAAGCCCCTTCCCAGCCTGGTGCTGGTCGACGGTGGGCTGGGGCAGCTCCACGCAGCCGCAAGCGCGCTCGAGGAACTTGGCTTGACCACGCAACCCTTGGCTTCAATCGCCAAGCGCGAGGAGATCGTCTATGTGCACGGGAGCGAGGACGAGCCGGTGGTGCTCGAACGCCGGTCGCCGGTGCTGCACCTGATCCAGCGCATCCGCGATGAGTCACACCGATTTGCGATCACCTACCACCGCAAGCGCCGCGAAATCCGCGATCGAAGCTCGGAACTGACGGAGATCGCGGGCGTCGGCGCGCGCACCCGTCTGCGCCTGGTCGAGCACTTCGGCAGCGTCCGCGCAGTTTCGCTGGCAGGCGTAGAAGCCTTGACCGCGGTGGTTCCCCGCAAAACCGCCGAGCAAATCTTCGCTCATTTCCGTGCGGAAGCAGATACAAACACGACGCAAGCATCCGACGGCCAAGTTTTGCCCATCCTTCATTCCTGACAGCCGCCTACGGCAGGTACTCTGGAAGGAGAGATGAGCACCGCAGTCCAGAGCTTTACCCGCGAGGAGGTGCTTGTCGCCAAGCGGCGCCCGTCGGCGCTGCTTCCTTGGCTGCTCTGCTTCGCCCTTCTTAAAATCTTGCTGCAAACAGCGCTGACGCTTTGGTCGATGCACGCCGGCTACGGCATCTACCGTGATGAGCTTTACTACCTGGTTTGCGGGCACCGGCTTGCGTTGGGCTATGTAGACCAGCCGCCGCTCGTCGCCTTGCAGGCGCGTTTGGCTGAGATGCTGTTCGGCTATCAGCATCTCGCGCTCTTTCGCTTGCTCCCCGCCCTCGCCGGCGGGCTTACGGTTGCGCTGACGGGGCTGATGACGCAGGTGCTCGGCGGGCGGCGAACCGGCGCGGTCCTGGCCATGTTGGGTGTTCTGACTGCGCCGGTGTTTCTATCAACCCAGAGCTTTCTTTCCATGAACGCATGGGAGCCCGTGTTCTGGATGGGCGCGGCGCTGGCGCTGCTTCACCTGCTGAGGGGAGATTCGCGGTCGAATCGCTGGTGGACGCTGCTGGGCGCGAGCGCCGGATTAGGGCTGGAGAACAAGGCATCCATGCTGTTTTTCCTCCTAGCCCTGCTGCTAGGGCTTGCCGCGACCCCGGCGCGGCGCTTGCTCGCGACCCGCGGGTTTCTGCTCGCGGCGGCAGTTGCCACGACGCTCGCCTTGCCCAATTTTCTTTGGCAGGTGCACAACGGATTTCCCACTTACGAGTGGCTCCACGACGTCGCGCACAGCGATAAAGTGGCCGTGCTTGCGCCGCCGCAGTTCCTTGCCGCGCAGGTGTTGATGCTGTCCCCGCTGCAGCTCCTGCTTTGGCTTCCGGGTTCGCTGTGGCTGCTCCGCGCCCGGGCGGCAAGCAGGTTCCGCGCCGCCGGCTGGTTGTACGTCTTCTTTCTGGGCATCATGCTGGCGCTGCATGCCAAGGACTACTATGTCGCTCCCGTGTATCCGCTGCTGTTCGCCGCGGGTGGCCTGGCGTGGGAGCGCTCGCGCTTCCGCCGAGGCGTCCGATGGTATGCCGTAGGCCTAGCCGCAAGCCTCGCCGTCATCATCCCATTCGCCATGCCGGTGCTGACGCCGCGGCAGTATTTCGCGTTCGCGCACGCCATGCACATCCACCCCATTGAGAGCGAGCAGCACCGCGGCGCGGCCTACCCTGAATTTTTCGCCGACCACATCGGTTGGCAAACGCTCGCCGACGATGTCGCCCGCATCTACCGCACGCTGCCCCCTGCTGAGCAGCGCCGCACGGGCATTTTCACCGGCAACTACGGCCAAGCGAGCGCGATCAACATCCTAGGCGCGCCGCTGGGGCTCCCCGCCGCGATCAGCGGCCACCAGAACTACTGGCTGTGGGGTCCCGGCGGCTACACGGGCGAGGAAATGATCGTGATCACAAGCGCGCCGCCTGAGGAGCTACGGCAAACCTACCGCGCCTGCGCGGTGGCCGACCGCCAAACCAATCCCTACCAGATGCCCTGGGAGCAGCGCTCCATCTATATCTGCCGAGGCCGGTTCCGTCCCTACACGGCGACATGGGCACAGGACAAGGTATACCGCTGACAGCAGCATTCCAGCAGGTATGGCGGGGCACGTCGCTAGGAATGTGGCTTTCCCGGCGGAAAAGCCACATGGGACCTTCTCCCTATTTCACAGCACCTTTAGGAGCGTCGCCGCGCTACGGCTTCGTACAGCGCACCGTACTCAGCCGCCGGGCGCACCCAGCTGTAATTTTTGCGCATGCCGTTTTCCACTAAACGCTTCCACTTCGCGCGGTCGGCGAAGGCGCCAAGCGCGCGGTCGATCGCGAAAAGGAACTCGCCCGAGCGGTAGCCGTGAAACTTGAAGCCCGTGCCGTCGCCCGGGTCGGGCGTTTCCTCAACCGTGTCGTCGAGCCCCCCGGTCGCGCGCACCACCGGCACCGTGCCGTAGCGCAGGCTGTAGATCTGGTTCAGCCCGCAGGGCTCGTAGCGCGAAGGCATGAGGAACATGTCGGCACCGGCCTCGATTTTGTGCGCCAGCGTGTCGTCATACTGCACGCGCACGGCGAAGCGGTGCGGGTAGCGCTCGGCAAGCGAGCGCAGCAGATGCTCGTAATAAGGCTCGCCCGTGCCGAGCGCGACCAGAAACATCTCCCGCTGCGCGAGTTGGTCGGCGATTTCCGCCAGCAGGTCGAAGCCCTTTTGCGTCGCGAATCGCGACACGATGCCGAGCACGGGCGTGGACTCCGACAAGTCGGGCGCGGCAAAGGCGTGGAGCAGGTCGCGCCGGCATTCGAGTTTGCCGTCCGTTGGGTTGTCCGGCGTGTAATGCGCGGCGATAAAGCGGTCGTGCGCCGGGTCCCACTGCCCGTAGTCAACGCCGTTCAGGATGCCGTGGAGGTCCGCGGCCCTGGCCCGCAGAATGCCTTCAAGCGAAGCCCCGAACTCCGGTGTTTGGATCTCGTCGGCATACTTGCGGCTCACGGTGGTAAGCGCGTCGGCATACACAATGCCGCCCTTGAGAAAGTTGAATGTGTCGTAGTGCTCCAGCCGGTCCATCCGGAACAAATCCCAGGGCAGCAGCAGCTTTTCGGTGGTTTGCGGGGGGAACCACCCCTGGTAGCCCGCGTTATGAATCGTGAAGACCACGGCGGCTTTCGCGAGCGCCGGGTCCTCGAGGTACAGTGTCCGCAGAAAGACCGGCAGCATGGCCGCCTGCCAGTCGTGCGCATGGAAAATATCCGGCGCGCCCAGCTGCTTTGCCGCCTCCAGCACAGCGCGGCTGAACAGCGCGAACCGCTCCCAGTTGTCGCCGTAATCGCCCGCGCCGGTACCGTACAGGGCTTCCCGGTCGAACAGCTCCGGGCAGTCCACGAACAGGTAACGCACACCCTCGCGCTTGCCCCCCTCCACAATGGTCGCGAAACGGTTATAGCCGAGAAACGGGACGGTAATGCTGGCGATGGCCGCGGTGCGCTTGGTGAGCTGGGCGGCAATCTGCCGGAACAGCGGCAAGTACACCGTAACGGTATGGCCCTGGCGCACCAGCTCCGGCGGCAGAGCGCCAATCACGTCGGCCAGGCCGCCGGTCTTCACAAACGGAACACACTCGGACGCGGCAAAGACGATATGCATGGCGAACGCGACCCTCCCCGGGCAGAAGGCTTAGTCTATAGCCGTTCCCATAGTCGTGTGGAGCGCAAGCTTGCGGCGGCGCGGCTTTTCTTAATGGAAAGGCCGCCGGAGGCCCGCCGTTGCCGTGGAAACGCGCATGAGAACAGCTGTCACCATGGGAGGCGTGTGGGGCGCAAGCAGAAGTCCGTGCTGGGGCAAAACTTCCTGGTGGATGCTTCAGCACGGCGACGGATTGTGGAAGCGCTCGGCACGGCGGGCGATGTTGTGGAGATCGGCCCGGGTAAGGCCGCCCTCACGGAGCTGCTTGCCGCCCGCGCCCGGCGGCTGGTCGCCATTGAGGTGGACCCGGCGCTCGCCGCGGCCTTGCGCGCGGGATTCGCCGGCCAAGCAACGGTGGAGGTGCTTGAAGCCGATGTGCTCACGGTGGATTTCGCGGGTTTGGCGCTGGTGCCCGGCCGCTCACTGGATGTGATCGGAAACCTGCCGTACTACATCACCTCGCCCATCCTCAACCATCTGTTCCTGCATGAGCAGGTTCTGCGGCGCGTCGTCGTGATGGTGCAGCGCGAGGTCGCCGAGCGCATGGCCGCCGTGCCCGGCACGCGCGACTACGGACTGCTCTCGGTGATTTGCCAAGCACACGCGCAGGTGGAGCTCCTCTTCACTCTGGGACCGGAGGCGTTCCAGCCACGGCCCGCCGTTGACTCCGCCGTGGTGCGGATGGAGCTTGCGCCGAGGTGGCGGGAGCTGGGGGTCGCACCGGATTTGTTTCGGCGCTTCCTTGAGCAGTGCTTCGCGCAAAAGCGGAAAACCCTCGCGAACAATCTACGGTCTGCCGGGTATACACCGGAGGCGGTCGCCCGAGCAATCCCGCACGCCAACGCCCGGGCCGAGGAGCTCCCGCCGGAAGCGCTGGCGGCAGTGTTTCGCCGGCTTTAATGACCGCGCGGGCCGGCTGGCGCGGCATGCACCGCCGGCGGCGCGATTACCGTCGGCGGCGGCGCGATGCGTACCGGCGCGGGAG
>CAXTUV010000122.1:0-7476 GCA_964247445.1 uncultured Acidobacteriaceae bacterium
TTCACCCGCTGGGCTGCACTCGGTATTTCGCTCACGGTCGTGCTCGCGCTGCCCAATCTGCTCTGGCAGGCGCATCATCACTGGCCCACACTTGAATTTCTGCGAAACGGCCGCGAGCAGCACAAAAATCTAAGCCTCGGCCCGCTCCAGTTTTTCCGGGCTCAGTGCAACAACATGCAGCCGCTGAACGCGCTGCTCTGGATGACCGGCGTGGTTGCCCTGCTCCGCTCCAAGTCCATAGCGAACACTCGATGGCTGGGACTGACTTATGGTGTCTTCTTCCTGCTCATGTTCGCCCTGCATGCGAAGGACTACTACCTCGCGGCAATCTACCCGCCTTTCTTCGCCGCCGGGGCCCTCGCATGGGAGCGCCGCTTCGCAGCCCGGCGGCTCGTGCGGCAGAACTGTGTCATCGCCTTCCCGGTATTCGAGAGCGCGCTGCTCGCGACGACGGTGTTGCTCCTGCCCCTGGCCTCGCCGGTCCTGCGCCCGGCCGTATGGGTCCGGTACACGACAGCGCTGCACCTGCGCGGCGACACAACGGAGAACGCCGCAACGGGCCCGCTCCCGCAGTTCTATGCCGACCGCTTCGGGTGGCGGGAGCAGGTGGACACCGTCGTCTGGGCTTACCGCGCACTCACGCCGGCCGAGCGGAAGCGCGTGTGCATCTACGGCGACAACTACGGCGAGGCGGGTGCGCTCGACCTGCTGGGCAGGCAGCAAGAGCCGACCCTGTCCGCCGCTATCAGCCCGCAGAACAGCTACTGGATGTGGGGGCTGCACGGCTGTGACACCGGGCTCACCATCGCGATCAGCGGCGGTACCCCGGACGAGCTCCGCAAGGAATATGCAAGTGTGACGGTGCTCGCGCACATGGACAATCCGTGGTCCATGCCGTTTGAGCATAAAAACATCTATCTGCTGCGCGGCAGGCTTGCCAGTAATCCCTTGCAGTGGGAGCGCAAAAAGGATTACATCTGAGCCGCGCCCGGTAGGGAGCTCACCTACGCCCCAGCAACGACTCATCGAAATGCGCGAGCAGGTCGCCGGGGTCGCGGTAGACCTCCGCGCAGCCGGCAGCGAGCAGGTCCTCGCGCTTCCAGCCACCGCAGGTCAGGCCGATGGTGCGGATGCCCAGCTTTCCCGCCGACTCCGCGTCATAGGGTGTGTCGCCCAGGGCCACCGCTTGCTCGGCGCTTACGCCTGCTTTTTCGAGCGCGGCGGCAAAGATGTCGGGCTCCGGCTTGGAGCTTTCCGCGTCCGCGCTGGTTGCCGCTTTCTCGATCAGGTCGTCCATACCGACAATCTCGCCGTAGACTTTCAGGTCTTCGGGCTCCGACGAGGTCGCTAATGCGATACGTATCTCAGCCGCCCGCACCCTTTGGAGCAGCTCCCGCGCCTGCCCGAACGCGACCACCCGCGGCATGTAATCGCGATGAAAAATCTCGCCGCGCAGTGCTTTCAGCGGCTTTTCCAAACGCTCCCGATCCCCTTCCGGCACAAACACCGGGATCACTTGGTCGCCGCCCTTACCGATCTGCCGCCAGGCCTCGTCCATGCCGATCGAGATGCCATGCTGCTCAAAAGCGCGGCGCCACGACTCAGCATGGAGCGTATTGCTGTCCACCAAGGTGCCGTCGATGTCCGTGAGGAGAAGTTCCACCATGAGGGGTGGGATGCCTGGCGGCCCGCCGGACAAGGTTAGGAGGCGAACGCTGCTCCACCTTCCATCAAAGCACTAATGCTTCCTGCAATCCAGGGCGCTCTACGGCACTCTACGTGCCGAGTACCTGCTCTACCGCGTCGCAAGCTGCCGCTGTGCTTCCATTCGCGCGCACCTGCGCCGCTGTGGTGCCGGCCTTCTTCACAAACGCCGGCAGGCGGCCAGTCCGGCTGCGGCTCGGCGAACGCGTGGGAAAATAGCGCCAGGTTCAACTCCGGCGAAAACTTGTCGCGGAAGATCGGGTCCGCCGGCAGCCGCAAACCTTCCTGACGGCGCAGCTCCGCCACGGGCCGCCACCAGTGCCGGGTCGCGAGCCTGCCCGCTTGCAGGGCAGTCCAGTACACGCCCCGCCCTACCCGCGCCAGCCGGTGCAGATGCGGCGCATTGGCCAGGACGGAAGGGTCATGGGTCGAAAGGAACGAGCAAGGCGACAGGATCAGCGAACCCCAGCGCAGCCCGAGTTTTTCCGCCGCGAGCGGGGCGGCTAATGCCAGCTCGCCCGCGAGCAGCAGGTCAGCGTCGCTTGCCGCCGCGAGCAAATCCGTATACGCGCCGGGCAGCTCCGGCAGCAGCAGCTCCCGATAGAGCACTTCATACCCGCGTTTCAGGTCCGCGCACCGCCGCACCAGCGCAGGGTCGGCCAAGTTCCAGTGCGGGCGCATGGGCTGGTACTCTAGGCCGCACGCCTCGATCTTTGCCCGGTACCACTCAGCCGTCGCCACCGCGATGCCGTACCCGCGACGCCGCAGCTGGACGCCCAGCGCCAGGCACGGGTGCAGGTCCCCAAGTGAGCCAGCGGTCGCGAGCACGACCCGCTTGGACGCGCGCATGCGTCCACGATACAAGCCGGGAAGTAAGTCCACCCCCGGGAGTATGCTTATGGCAGCCGTGTTTCTCAGTCGCCTTCGCCCGTTTGCCTCGCTTTTTTTGCTAGCTGTCGCGCTGCCCGCGGGTGCGCAGATAAGCGGTGAGTCGCCGCTGAACCAGGATGGGCCATCGGCAGGTGCCGGCGGCGTCGCTACGTCCGGCAAGCAGCTTACGAAGGCTTCGGCACCGCTTCCTCCGGATTTTGCAGGACTTGTCCGCGACGGCGGCGTTGAGATCATCCCAACCCCTTCCGCTGCTGACCCCGCGCATGCCGCGATGCTTAAGGAGAATGGCTTGCTTGAGGCCGATACGGCCCGGTACGGCAGCGGGGTGGACGGCGACACCTTACAGGTTCTCCGCTTCTCCGATGCCACGGGCGCGTTTGCGGCTTTCACGTTTTACCAATCTCCCGCGATGCGCCCCGAGGCACTCGGCCAAAATGCCGCCGCAAGCCCGGATTTGTTCCTGATTCAACAAAGACACATCCTGGTCCTAGCACGACGGACCCCGGGTGCGACGCCGCTGGAAGCGGAACGCCCGGCGCTCGCCGCCCTGCTTGCCGCTCTCCCGACCACGAACGGCCCGGAAGGCGTACTGCCGAACCTGCCCGGACTCCTGCCGAGCAGCGGGCTCGATAAGCAGACCCTGCACTACGCTGTCGGACCGGGCAGCTACAACGGACCCCTGCCGGCGTCCGCCATCCCGTTCGACAAGGACGCGGAAGCCGCGACGGCTCAGTACCGTTTGAGCGGGGGCAGCCGAGCCGTACTCACACTCATCATCCTTCCTACGCCGCAAATCGCTGGAGCCGCCCTTCGCAGCATTACCGCCCTGCCCGATTCCGCGCTTCATGTCGCGACGCGGCGCATCGGGCCGCTCATCGGGGTCGTCAGCGGCTCCGGGGTGCCGCAGGCCGACGCGCAACGGCTCCTCAACGAAATAAACTACGTCGCCGATGTCACGCTGAACCAGCCGCAGGGCTATGTCAGCGAGGTTGCCAAGGCGGCCAAGCTGCTGCTCGGCATCGCCTACCTGACCGTCATCCTCGCGGTCGCGGCGCTTGTGCTTGCCGTCTTCTTCGGCGCGGGCCGCGTACTGCTTCGCCGGCTTCAGGGCAAGCCGCCCTCCTCGGTGACCGACGACGAGTTCATTACACTCAAACTTTGACCCGGCCGCCGCGCCCACTTACAATCTGGAAACAGGCCGCCGACGTAGCTCAGTTGGTAGAGCAGCTGATTCGTAATCAGCAGGTCACCGGTTCAAGTCCGGTCGTCGGCTCCAGCTTCGGTTTCGTCCCGCCTTTTCCTGACATTTCAGATTCCCCTTACCCCCGTAACTTGCGCCGGCATGCCATACTCTTCGCATCGGTGCGGAGGAACGGCGTGAATGAGTGGAGTCGCGGCGACGTTTTGCGGATCTTCAAGATCCCGGAGCGGCAGCTCCGTTTGTGGGAGCGCAACGGCCTGATCGCTTCAGCGGCGCGCTACGGTTTTGCCGAGTTGGGCCAGTTGCGCAAGCTGCGCGATCTCGGCGCGCAACGGCTTCCGGCGAGCAGCATCCGCGATGCCGTGCATGCCATGCGCGCGGTGTCGGGGCTTCAAGAACCGCTGCTCGAGGCAAGCCTCCAGGTCAACCGGGATCGCCTGGCGTTTCGCCACTCCGGCGCGGTCGTCGAGCCGATCGGCGGCCAGTATGTGCTCGACTTTTCCGGACGAGGCTGCCGCGCCGTCGCGGCCATCCATTCCCTGTCCGCGCTCCAGCGCAGCCGCGAGGCCGCCCGGCTCTTCGCGGAAGCTGTGCGCGCCGAAGAGTCCGGACAGCTCGACGCCGCGATGGAAGCCTACGGAGCGGTGCTCGCCCTCGCACCCCGCCATGCGGCTTCCGCCATCAACCTGGGCACGCTTTACTACGGACGCCGCGACTACGCCCGCGCCGAACACTTTTACCGCATGGCCGCCGCAAGCGACCCGAGCTATGCCCTCGCGTTCTTCGATTTGGGTAATGTGCTCGACGAACTCACCCGCTACCCTGAGGCGATCGAGGCGTATCGCCGCGCTCTCGCCATCCATCCCCGCTACGCGGACGCGCACTACAATCTCGCCTTGGCGCTTGAGCGCACGGGCAAGCGCCGCAGCGCGCTCACGCACTGGACCGCCTACCTGCGGCTGGACCGCGAAGGCCCCTGGGCCGCCCACGCCCGCGCGCAGCTGCGCAAAACCTTAGCGGTGCTGGGTTTCCGGCTGATCCGCGGCGACCGGCAAAATGACTGCCCACACGCCGCGAAGCCCTGCTTCCAGCAGGGCTGTTAGAAGAAGAAGATTTCAACCTGCTGCGGTGCGGCGGTGTTCTTGAGGTGCAACAAGAGGGTTCGGCCCTGGGCGCTGTACCGGCTCGGGTCCAGCGGCTGCCCGTTGAGGGTGACGGCCCGCGGCGGCTTCGGGATCAGGATGCGGGCCGCGCAAGTAGTGCCCTCGATGCCCTCGAAGCGAAACCGCAGTCCTGTGCTGTCGGCGTTCTCCCCAGAAACTTTGGCGGAGGCGGCAAGCACCCGCGGCGGAGTGCCCCGCACCGCATCGAGGTCGAGCAGCAGCGCGCGCGTACCGGGCCGGACTTCCAGCCGTCGGCTTTCGCTCAACTCGGGGTCGAACAGGTTCACGAAGTCGCCGGTGAGCACATGCGGCGCGCCCGCTTCCGCTGCGTCCAGGCCTGCCGCGATTACATAAGGGCCGCGGCGCAGTACCAACATCTGGCTCCCGGCAACCGGCACGCGGACCGCATCGGCCGCCGTGCCGAGCATCGCGAGCACCTCCGCCGCGCCTGAAGGCTCGTTCGCCAGCGCGGACGGGCTTTGCCGCGCATACAACACTGCGCCCTTGCCGACCCGGTGCAGGCCGGAGGCTCCGGGGTCGAGCCCGAGCAACTGAAAAAGGTGTTGCCGGGGCGTCGCGAAGTGATCGCCGCCGGAGTTCCACCAGTCACGGGCCTGGTTGTAGGGGTCGCGGTCGTCGTCGGCGACCACCAGCGAACCGCCCCCGCGCACCCACGCGGCCAGCGCCTGATGAAACGCGGGCATGGGCGGCTTTTGGCCCTCGTAGGTAAGGAAAAGCACTTTGTAAGGCTTCAAAAACGCAGCCGCGGCCGCTCCGGACGCGCTCTCGACCTGCACCGGCTCGACCGGCACGCCGTGGAGCAGCAGGGGCAGCGCGAGGCCGTAGAAGTTGCCAAGGTTCGGATCGGACGGCTCGGGCCGCGCGCGCTGGAACATCAACGTATCGGAGACCAACACGCCGATGCCCTCCGTCCCGGCGGTCTGCCAACGCGCGGGTTGGTCCATCTCATTAAGAGCGTGGAACACGGTTTGCAGCTCGGTTTCGTAGAGCGGCGGGATGACGGTTTTGGGCGGGTCGGGGTTTTCGGCCGTGGGCTCGACCGAAGGCCGCGTCGAGCCCGGGCCGAAGATGCGGTCGGGCCAGGGCAGCACCTCGTAGCGCGCGACCGAGGGCTGCAGCAGAGAGGCGACCAGCGTGCTTTCCCAGTTTGCCCGGTAGTCGGTCCAGGAGTGGCGCGGGTTGTCCTCGATCGGGTCGTTAAGAAACCAGATGGGCTTGCCGGAAGAGCGCGCGATATTTTGGAGCGCCCCGTACTCCAGAAACGCGGTCTCGAAGGTGCGCTCCTTGCGCTCGCCCTTGTACACGTTCGGCTCGCGCGCGGTGCCGGTCCACACCTGGGCGATGTAGCCGTCCGCGCCCACCCCGAGCAGCGAGGACTCAGGGCTCACGATGGACCACTGCGCGTAGTTGATCAGCGAGTGCGTCGCGACATAGCAGGGGACGGTGCGTCCGTGGGCCGCGCCGTACTGCTTGACCGCAGCGAAAACCTGACCGAGCGCGCGTTGATAAAGAAAGTACTTGAGCTTCGACGCCCGGTACTGCGCGTCGGGCGACCCATCCGGCGGCTGCCAGGGCTCGCGGTAGTACGCCTGCCACTCGCGCCGAAAGCTCGGGCTCCAGCCGGCGCGGGCCCAAAACTCGGGCTCTTCCAGGTAGATCGCCTCGGCCCCGGCATCGATGGCCCGCTCCGCGCCTGCGGCGAGGAAGCGCCCGTAGGCGGCCGAGGGCGAAACGTAGGGGACCTCGCGGCCGCCATGGAGAATCAGCTTGCCCGATTTTTCCTGCTGCGTTTCGTCCCAGTGCTCCTTCCCGTCGAACTCGCCGCGCAGGTACGACCCGTATTTTCCCCAGGCCACCCCGGTCATCACGATGACGCGGTAGCCGTGGGCGCGCCAGGAGCGGATGCGGGCCGCCGTCGTGTCATCGAGGCCGTACACCATGACGGTATCGGCGTTAATGTTGGTGCGCGGCGACCAGGGGTGGTCGGTTTGGAACAGCAGCTTGCCCGGCTGGGCCTGCGCCCCGGCGAGCACGGGCAGCAGGAGCAGGGGGGCGAGCTTGGCGGCCATCAGTTCCCTGCCCGCGCGGTCTGCCTGGACGGCGCGCTTCCGGGCATAGACATGGACGGCGGCGCGTCCTCAGGCGCAGCGCCCCAGGCCTTGTTGGGAGCGGCCCCCATCACCAGCACCAGCTTGCCGCCCTCGGCGATGTCGGCGTGCGAGAACCAAGGCTTGGTCCAGGGCTTGCCGTTCAGCGTCGCGGACTGAATGTAGATGTTGGTGTCGGAGTTCTCGGGGGCGTCCACCTCGAAGGTTTTCCCATCGCCCATGTGCATCACCGCACGGCGAAACAGCGGGCTGCCCAGGATGTAATCGGGGCTCGACGGGTCGACCGTGTAGAAGCCCATCGCGCTCATCACGTACCAGGAGGAGGTCGCGCCCTGGTCGTCCATGCCGGGGAAGGCGTAGCCGGACGGGTGAGGGGAAGGGTTGCGGC
>CAXTUV010000122.1:7486-8009 GCA_964247445.1 uncultured Acidobacteriaceae bacterium
GTCGCGCAGGATGCGGCGCACCAGCGCCTGCGTCTTCCAGGGCTGCCCGGCCCAGTCGTAGTAGTAGGCCGCCTGCTGGTCGGGCTGGTTGCCCTGCACATACTCGCCGACCATCCCCGTGCAGTCGCGGCAAATACCCTTGGCCGTATAGGGTGTCGAGAAGAATTGGTCCAGCTTGGCCGCGAACTTGTCCCGCCCGCCCAGCTCGTCCGCCAGCCCCTGCACGTCGTAGGGCGTCAGCCACAAGGTCGCCCATCCCGAGGCTTCCTTCATCATGAAGTTGTAGTAGGGCTCGCCCGGATCGAAGGGGCTGATCCATTTTCCGTCAGCGGTGCGCCCGCGCACGAAGCCGATCGAGGGGTCGAAGACGTTGCGGTAGTTTTCGGCGCGCTTGCGGAACATGGCGGCGTCCTCGGTCTTGCCGAGCCGGAGGGCATACTCGGCCATCGCATGGTCGTCCCAGCTGTACTCGAGCGTGGTAGCCGCGCCGGCCTTGCCGTCGGCGTAGGGCGGGCTCGGGTTG
>CAXTUV010000123.1:0-7986 GCA_964247445.1 uncultured Acidobacteriaceae bacterium
ACCGCTGTCATCGGCAGCCGGCTTTCGCAGCGGGCGCGGGGCGAAGCAGCCGAGGCGCAGGCACGGGAGCGGGAGTTGGGCGTACTGTTTCGGCTCAGCCGTGCGCTGCTCGCGACCGACCGCGTTTCCGAGCTCCAGCGGGCCCTGCCGGAGGTGGTGCGCGAAGCCGCCGAGGCAGAGTCGGCTCTCTTGTTTCTGCTGGACGGCGAGCGCATCTTCGGCGCGGCCAACGCGCCTGCTCGCGAGCACTTGGCCGAACTCACCCAGCGGCTTTCCTCGCCGGAGCTTGAGCCGGATGGCGCGGCTGCGATCCCGCTGCGGGCCGGGGCGCGTCCGCGCGGGCTGCTGCTGCTGCGCGGCGCGCGGCTTTCAGAAGGGAGCCTCCCCGCGCTCGGCGGCCTTGTCTCCATCGCGCTTGACCGCGCGCAAGCGCTTGAAGACGCGGCGCGGAGCGAGGCACTAAAAAAGAGCGAGCAGCTGCGTACCCTTGTGCTCGACTCGATCACACACGAGCTGCGGACGCCGCTCACCTCAATCCGTGGCGCGGCCACCGCCCTGCTCTGCGAGCCCGGATCACCGGAAGCGGAGCGAAACGAATTACTTGCCGTCGTTGACGAGGAAAGCGAGCGCTTGAACCGTTTGCTCGGCCAGGCGCTGGAGCTGGCCGAGCTCGAGTCGCATGAGGTACGGATGGAGTTTCGCGCGGTCGCGGCCTCGGCCTTGCTGGCGGATGCGGGTGAACACTGTCCGGGCCATCCGGTGCAAGTCGATCTGGAACCGAAGCTGCCGGCCGTGCGGGCCGACCTCGCGATGGCGCGCAAAGTGGTGGTGAACCTGCTCGAAAACGCGGCGAAGTACTCACCCTCCGGCTCGCCCGTGCGGGCGTCCGCGGCCCAGGAGAATGGCTTTGTGCGGATCAGCGTCGTCGACTGGGGCGCGGGCATTCCGCCAGCCGAACAGGACTTGATCTTCGACCGGCTGTACCGCTCGCCCGCGCAGGCGGGCCTTACGCCTGGAACCGGTATGGGTCTGGCCATCAGCCGCGCGATTGTGGAAGCGCACGGCGGCAGTTTATCCGTGGTAAGCAAACCGGGGCAGGGCGCGACATTCAGCTTTACCCTGCCCAAAATGTAAAAACCCGCTCTGAGCGGGTTGGCGTGATCTGGCTCCTCAGGTAGGACTCGAACCTACAACCCTTCGGTTAACAGCCGAATGCTCTGCCATTGAGCTACTGAGGAGTATCCTCCACCGTTTTACCAAACCGGCGGGTTCGCGTCAAAGCAGCTGGAGCAGTTCCCTTCCAGCTATGGACCGGAGCTACAGCTCTGAGCGCGGCTTTTCCGTCAAGAGCCGCCCGCAACTGCGCTTGGGCAGCAGGCCCAGAGGAGAAATCCTCTAGTTGAGGCGGCCGCGCTGCGCCAGGATGGCTTCGGCCGCGCGCCGGCCCGAAGCGAGCGCGCCCTGAATCGAAGGCTGTTCCTGCGCGTCGGAGCACACGTACACATTGTCGGTGAGCCGAGTCGCGCTTGCCTGCCATTGCGTGGCGCGTGCGAGCGGCAGCGCGTACTCAAGGGGGTACGCGCCGACCAAACGCCAGCTGAACACCTCTGCCGCGCCGAACCAGCGCTCCGCATGCTCGCGCACGCCCCGTTCCAGCGACTCCATCGCACTGTCACTTGTCGGGTACTGGCCTACAACAGCCGCCGCGATCAGCTCCTGCCCCGGCGGCGCGTACCGCTTCGAAACCTGACTCATGACCGCGAGATTGTTGATGGGGCCGCCGTCCGGGCCTTCGCCGTTAAGCGCAAGAATCGGGCCTTTGATGGGCGTCTTCGGTGCCGCGTAGTAAAGCGTGGTAGTCCGGTTCCAAGCGAGTTCCGCTTTGGTTTTGGCCGGCGGCAGCAGGTCGACGAGCAAAGGTTTGAGGGCGTGCTCGGCCACGGCGAACACCAGCTGCTTGGCTTCGATTTCGCGGCCCCCTGCCCGCACGAGGAAGCGCTCGCGGCGGCGCTCGACATGGGTCACGGGCGTGTTGAGCTCAAGGGTGCCGGGGGCGAGCTTGGCGGCCATTTGCTGCGGAATGCGTTCCATGCCCTCCGCTGGAACGACCGCGCCTCCAAGGGCGAACATGCGAAAGAGGTACTCAAAAAAGTGCGCGGAGGTTTGCAGCTCGTTTTCAAGGAACACGCCGCCGAAAAACGCCGCGAAGAAGCGTTCGATGATTTTGTGCGAGAAGCCGAATCGGCGCAGAAACGTGTAGGTGGGGACGTCGGGCCCTTGAAACAGCGCCTCGTCCGTGCCCCGCGCGACGTGCGAAAGCAAACGGGTCACGCGCAGCTTGTCCTTGAACGTGACTACGTCGTCAAACACGAACTTAGCCGCGTTGATCGGCTCCTTACGGGGATCGATAAAGCGGTGGAACTTGCCGCCGTACCAGACGAGCGCGCCGTTGGTGAAGCGCTTGAGCTTAAGCGCGCGGTAGTTGAGCACGGCCTTGGTTTCAGCGTAGGCAGGCAGCAGGATTTGAAAGCCGCGGTCCAGGCGAAAGCCGTCGATGGTGTCCGTGCGCACACGTCCGCCGGGAGCGTCCGAGGCTTCCAGCAGCAGCGTGTCGAAGCCGGCCTTTTGCAAAAGCTCCGCGCAGCGCAGCCCGGCCAGGCCAGCGCCCACGATGACAATGTCTTTTTCTTGGCTCATGAGTCGCTCTTAGGATGCCATGCGGCCCGTGCGTGTCAGTAGCGTGCTTTGCCGAGCTCAAGGATGCACCGCTCGGCGCGCTCCCGCAAGGCAATGCGCTCGGCTGCGGGCTTTTTGCGGAGCGTGTTGTACTGCATGCGCATGCGTCCGTTCGCGCCCAGCAGCTGCTCGTGGCGCTCCAGGAACGTCCAGTAAAGCGCGGTGAAGGGGCAGGAGCCTTCGCCCGACGCGAGCTTGGGGTTGAACCGGCAGTGCCCGCAGTAGTTGCTCATTTTGTTGATGTACGCGGCCCCGCTCACGTACGGCTTGGTCGCGGTCAGCCCGCCGTCGGCAAAAGTTGCCATGCCGAGCACGTTCGGCTCCACAACCCAGTCATAAGCGTCGATGTAGCCGATGCAGAACCAGTCGGTCAGCTCGCGCGGCGAGTAGCCCGCGAGCACGGCGAAGTTCGAGAGCACCATCAGCCGAGTAATGTGGTGCGACCAGCCTTCGTCGATGACCTGCTTGACGACGGTGTCAAGGCAATGGAGGCCCGACGGCGTACCCCAGTAGGCTGCGGGGAGGGGTAGGTTCGCGCCTAGGGCCGAGGGCCGCGCGCCCTCGTCGGGCAGCGCCGCGGCCGCGGGTTTCACATCCGGCGCGGCTTCCCGGCGCGGGCTTTGCGCCCTGCGCGGCGGCTCGCTCGGCGTGGTGATGTTGCGGTAGCCGCCGGTGACCCGGTGCATATGGCGCATGAACTCGCGCCAACCCAGCAGCTGCCGTAGGAAGCCCTCCGCGCTCGCGAGCGGAATCAAGCCCTTGTCCGCGGCTTTGACCACATCGCCGACCACCCGCGCGGGCAGTAGGCGGCTGATATTGATGAACGCCGACATCTTCGAGTGGAACAGGTCGGGCTCCGCCGTGTGCATCGCGTCCTCGTAGGGCCCGAACAGCGGTAGCAGGTGCTCCAGCGACCACCGCCAGGCTTCCTCGATTTCCTCGACCGCCATGGGCATGTCCCACTCCGCGTCCCGACCGAAGTGCGTGGGGAACTCGCGCTCGACCAGCTCGACCACCTCCCGGGTGATCGCGTCGGGGGTGAAGCGGCGGCGCTTCGGAACGCCGGGGCTGCCCTTATAGGGCTGCCGGTTCTGCTCGTCAAAGGAAAACTGCCCGCCCTCGGGCTTGCCGTTGCGCATCAGCGAGCCGGTTTTTTCCCGCATGTGCCGGTAGAAGCGGTCCATGAGGTGCAGCTTGGTCACCGGGCCGTCGGGCTTGCCGTACACCGCGTCGCAATCCTCGTTCGTTGAGAGCCAGGTCGGGTCGGGCTCGCGGATAAGCTCGATTCCACGCTGCTCGGCCTCCTCGATATCAAGCCGCATCTCGCGCTCGGCGGGCTCGATCATGCGCAGCGGACCGAAGCCGTACTTTTCCTCCGCCAGCTGGAGCCCGTCGGCGAAGATGCCGGAGGTGTACAGATAGGCGACCTTCACGCCGCGCCGGGCCTGCTCAAGCGCGAAATGGCGTTGGCTCGCGAGGATCAAGGTGAGCTTTTTCTTGTGGTATAGACGGCGGCGCGCCTTTGCCATCGCCTCCATCATCACGATGCCGGCGTTCTCCGGCGCAAGCCTGCTGAGGGGGCCGACTTGGTCGGTCAGCCGGTCGTATTGGACATAGACCCACTCGCGCTCACGCACGTCGGAAGGGGTCGGCGCGGCCGAGGCGATCTGCTCGTCAAAAAGGCTCATCCTCGCAAGAGTAGTTGCTCCCGAGGCATTCCTTTGGCTTCAGCCCGCAAACAGTTTGCACTTACACGAACAAACCTGAGCGTGATATTGGGACAGAGCCGAGGAGAACGCCGTGCACGACAACCTGCAATTTGCCGCTACGCTGATCGCCATTCTGGGCGGCATCGTTTTTTTTTCGTCAAGACGCCCGGCGACTCGAAATTGAAACAGGTAGCCTTCGCGCTTGCACCGATGCGAAGATCGACGGCTTGCGGTCGGATATCCGTGCCGACATATCTATCCTAGATAAGATCGCCTACGAGCACCACGGATCCATCACCAAGGTGGAATTCGGCAAGCAACATAAGCCGTAATCCTATTTCTACTCCCGGTTCTGCGCCGGCAGCGTATAGATCACCTCGCCGGGCCGGGTGTAATGCAGGCGTTGGTGGGCGGTCACCTCAATCGCATCGGGGTCATTCTCAAGGTGCTCGACGTGCTGCTGCAGCCGGGCGTTCTCCTCGCTCAGCTTGGCTATGGAAGCGGCGAGCTTGCGGTCCTCGGCACGCTTGCCCGCGTAGGCGTTAATGCCGTTGTGCCCCCACACAGCATGCCACCCGAAGGAGCAGCCCACCGCGACGGTGGCCACGGTGGCGCTGCGCCGGGTGTTCACAACCTTGCCGATGGCCTCTTTCACTCGACCCATTCCCTCGCTCCCTACTGCATCACCCAAGCCTTCGCTGCTTCGCTCAGCTTAGCGCTGTCTTCCTGCTTACGTACTTCGGTGTACACCCGCACCACCGGCTCAGTGCCTGAAAGCCGGTAACAAACCCACGATCCATCGTCGAGGATCAGCTTCAAGCCGTCGGTCCGGACGACTTGCGATACCTTGCGTCCGCCCAGCTCCGCCGGATCGTTCTTGACCTTCTCAGTGAACTTGGTCTTCACCTCAGGGGTCAAGCGGAAGTTTTCCCGATGCGGGAAGAAGGAACCTACCTCGCCAAATAACTTTTGTAACTGAGCCCCTAAAGATTTTCCGCGCGCCGCTACCATCTCGGCTACCAGCAAGCCGGCGAGCACACCGTCCTTTTCCGGCACATGGCCCCGGATGGTCAGCCCGGCGGACTCCTCACCGCCGATCGCGATCTTGTCCTGAATAATCAGCTCGCCGATGTACTTGAAGCCGACCGGCGTCTCGTGGAGCTCAACGCCGTTTTTCTCGGCCAGCGCATTGATCAGGTTCGTGGTTGCGACCGACTTCGCCACGCCGTTCTTCCACCCGCGCGTTTCCATCAGGTAATCGAACAGGAGCGCGATGATGTAGTTAGGCTGGATATACGTCCCGTCCTCGTCGACGATGCCGAACCGGTCCGCGTCGCCGTCGGTTGCGATGCCGAGCTTCGCGCCCGTACGTTTCATCGCAGCCCGGCACTCATCCAGCAGCTCGCCATCGGGCTCCGGCGCGTGCCCGCCGAACAGCACATCGCGGTAGTCGTGCACGGTCTCGACCGGAATGCCGTGCTCCTTTAAAAGGTCGGAGCTGTAGCCGCGCGCCGCCCCCCAAAACGGGTCGAAGACGAGCTTGATGCCGGACTTTTGGATTGCTGCGAGATCCACGAGTTCGGTCAAGCGCTTGAGATAGTCCGGTTTGACGTCAGTCTCCTGGGGCTTCACGGCCGGTGCGACCTCGGGCGCGTCGCCCGGGATCGCGGCCTCGATCTGCTTCGTGGTTTCCGGCAGCGCCGGAGCGCCGTCGGGCGTGGAGAACTTAATCCCGTTGTACTCGGGCGGATTGTGCGAGGCGGTAAAGTTAATGGCCCCAGCAGCTTTTTGCTGCCGGACGGCGTAGGCGATGGCCGGCGTGGGCGCGGCTTCAGGGATGACACGCGGGGTGACCCCGTTCGCCGCCAGCGTGTTCGCGGCCTCTTGCACAAAGCTTTCGCCCAGGAATCGCGGGTCGCGTCCGACCAGCACCGTATGCGGGCCGCCGGGCTGTGCCGCTACGTGCTTGGCGATGCCGGTAACAGCACGCCGGATATTAGCGACGGTAAACTCCTCGGCGACTACGGCGCGCCAGCCCGAGGTGCCGAATTTGATTGAGACGGCCATGCGAATCTTCTCCATTTGCCGCGAGTTAGGATGTGTCTTCCCTACTGTCTCACCGTTTCAGCCCGCTGAGTTTTGGTATGCTCGCGGTTAGGTTTCGATGCGGCCTTTGCTGATTGTTTTTCTGGTATGCCTTGTGCTGCTGTTGTGGGCGGCTTGGTCGATTGCGCGGGCGGTGCGGCGGCATGCCGTTGCCGAAGCCGAGGCTGCCGCCGGGAAACCAAAAGAACTGGAAGACCGTTGAAGCCCAAGGGTGTACGCCATGACTGAAAACAAGCTCGCAGCCGCAACCCCGTTTCCCGCCCCGCGCGCTGCGTTTCTCGCGGCAGCCGCCCTTGTCGGCTCGCTGATCGTCGCCGTGTGCGCCCAGATTGCCGTCCCGCTGCCCTGGACGCCGGTGCCCATGACCATGCAGCCTTTCGGTGTGCTGCTGGTCGGGCTCGTGTTCGGCCCCCGTTTGGGCGCGGCTGCCATGGCCGCATACCTGCTGGAAGGCGCGGCGGGGCTGCCGGTGTTTGTCCCCGGCTTCGGCGGCCTTATTCCCTTGGGCCCGAGCGCGGGGTACCTGCTCTCGTATCCGCTGGTCGCGGCGTTGGTGGGTCAGCTGGCAGGCAACAGCTTCCGGCGCAAGCTCCTGGCCGCGGCGGCAGGCGATACGCTGATCCTGCTTTGCGGCGCGGCTTGGCTGGCCGCGGTCGGCGGCGGTTGGGCGCAGGCATTCCGCTTGGGCGTCCTGCCGTTCGTCGCGGGCGATGCGATCAAAGTGGCGCTCGCGACCGGCACCGCGTCAGGCTGGTTTTACTTGGCGCGCAGGCGCGGGCTCCGCTAGCGGGTATTCTTAGGGATGTACCGGCGGCCGATTTTCGGCAAGAGCCGCAGGCGAAAGGACACTCCCGGTGAGCACAACTCTTTCCCCAGCAGGCGAGCAGGTCCGCGAGATTTCCATCGCGCACTCGCCCGACTCCGACGACGCCTTCATGTTCTATGGCCTGGCCACCAACAAGGTGCGCATCCCCGGCTACCGTTTCTCGCACGTCCTCTGCGATATCGAAACGTTGAACCACAAGGCCATGCACGAGGCTTTTTACGATGTAACGGCGATCTCCTTTCATGCCTACCCTTACCTTCAAGATAAATACGCGCTGATGGCATGCGGCGGTTCCGTGGGCGAGAACTACGGCCCCATGATCGTCGCGCCGCAGCGGCACACGCCTGATGAAACCAAGCGGCTTACCATCGCGGTGCCCGGCACCCTTACCACCGCTTACCTAGCCCTGAAGCTGTGGGCCCCGGAGATTGAGACCGAAGTCGTCCCATTCGACCAAATTATCCCGCAGGTGCTCGCCGGCAAATACGCGGCCGGGCTCATCATCCATGAGGGGCAGCTCACCTACGGCACCAGCGGGCTTCATAAGATCATCGACCTGGGTGTGTGGTGGCGCGAGCAGACCGGCATGCCCTTGCCCCTCGGCGGCAA
>CAXTUV010000124.1:0-7860 GCA_964247445.1 uncultured Acidobacteriaceae bacterium
ATCCTGCATCATCCCTAGCCGAGCAGGGCAGCTGCGGCGATGGCCGCCCCCGCGATGGCCGCGGTCTCGGCGCGCAAGATGCGCGGTCCCAGGCTCGCCCCAACCCATCCGCGCTCCGCGAAAAGAAGCGCTTCCTCCGGCGCCCAGCCGCCTTCCGGCCCGACCGCGAGCGTGACCGCTTCCGCCTCCGGCAGCACATCAGACAGCATCACTCCGCGCTCGTTCTCGTCGAGCACTACGCATGATCCCAGCCACGCCTTGCTGAGTGCTTCCCGCAAGGGCAAGGGCGCATCGAGGGTAGGCGGCGCGACCCGCCGCGACTGCCGCGCAGCCTCCGCCGCGATGCGCCGCCAACGCTCGGCGCGCGCCGGGGCGGCTTGCGCGAGATGCTTTTCTGTCCGGCGGGCAAGCACCGGGGCAACCCGCTCCGCCCCGAGCTCGGTCAGCTTTTCAATCGCCCACTCCATCCGGTCGAATTTCCATACGGCCAGCAAGACTGTGAGTGGGAGCGCCGCGTCGGCGGCAATATCCTGCTCGAGCGCGAACGCAACCCGCTCCTCGGACACAGCGGTAACGCGCGCGAGCCAGACTCGGCTCCCAGCCGCGACCTCGTACTGTGCGCCGACCTGCGCCCGCAGAACCCGCGCCAGGTGCCGGGCATGGCTCCCCACCAGGGCTGCCTCTGCTCCATCCCATTCGTCCGCGATCCAGCGCCGCCGTGCCATCTGTTTATTCTCGCAAGCAAAAAGGCGCTTCCCCGCAGGGAAACGCCTTCCAGCCGAGCGCGCGCGTTTACTTCTTTTTGGTCTCGGTTTTCTTCGCTTCAGGCTTCTTCGCCGCCGGCTTTTTTGCATCCGCTTTCTTGGTTCCCGCCATGCTGTTCCCCTTGTCGTGACGCGGCTTTTGCTCCGCGATACTCGCACCATACGCGCACGGGCCGAGCAGCTGTCAAGCACAAACAGTGGTGCAGGTTACCGTCGTGTTCCCTAACACTCGATGATGTTCAGCGCCAGCCCGGCAAGCGAGGTTTCCTTGTACCGCGACTGCATATCCAGGCCCGTGAGATACATCGTCCGAATCACCTGGTCGAGCGAAACTTTATGCCCGTCGCCCTCATGCAAGGAAATACGGCAGGCCTGCACCGCTTTGATCGCGCCCACGGCATTGCGTTCGATGCAAGGAATTTGGACAAGGCCGCCGATGGGGTCGCACGTCATGCCCAGGTTGTGCTCCATGGCGATCTCAGCCGCATGCTCCACTTGGTTATTTGACCCGCCGAGCGCCGCTGCCAAACCGCCCGCTGCCATCGAGCAGGCCACGCCGACCTCCCCTTGGCAGCCCACCTCCGCGCCGGAGATGGAAGCGTTTTCCTTGTACAAGATCCCGATCGCGGCTGCGGTGAGGAAGAAGCGCAGCAGCCCATCCTCATCGCCCGAGCAGTACTCTGAGTAGTAGCGTGCGACCGCCGGAACCACCCCGGCTGCGCCATTCGTGGGTGCCGTGACGACGCGACCGCCGGCTGCATTCTCCTCGTTTACGGCCATCGCCCACACCGTCACCCAATCAAGCGGTCCGAGCGGGTCCTGTGCCTTGCCCTGTTTCAGCCGCTCAGCAAGCCGCCGCGCGCGGCGCCGTACATTCAAGCCGCCCGGCAGCACGCCTTCCGCGGCCATTCCACGTTCCATGCACGCCCGCATCGCGGCCCAGGTGGCGAGCACACCCGCGCGTACCTGCTCCGGCGGTTGGAGGGCAGCCTCGTTCGCGAACATGATCTCCGCGATGGTTTTGCCCGCGCCTTCGGCCATCTCCAGCAGCTGCGCCGCGCTTGGGAAAGGGTAGGGAAGTCCGCGGTCCGGCCCTGCCAGCAGCGCTTCGCCATCACGGATGATAAAGCCGCCGCCGATCGAAAACCAGGTTTCTGAGGCAAGCTCTCTCCCGTCCGCATCGAGCGCGGCAAAGCGTATCCCGTTCGGGTGCTCCGTACGCGCGCCGGGCGGCAGCAGCGTTTCCCGCCGCCAAATCAGGCGAACCCGCGCGGGCGTCTTGCCCAGCAAAAGCAAAGCCCCGGTCGCTTCCGCCTCCGTGACCCGTGCCGCGGCTGCTTCCGGGTCGACCGTAGCCGGCTCTTCCCCCATTAACCCGAGCAGCACCGCGCGGTCAGTCCCGTGGCCCTTGCCCGTGAGCGCGAGCGATCCGTACAGCTCGACGCGGACCTCGGTGACGCGCCCCGGCTGCTTTAATTCCGCGGCAAACATGCATGCCGCGCGCATGGGACCCATGGTGTGCGAGCTGGACGGGCCGATGCCGGGCTTGAACAGGTCGAAGAAACTTGTCTGCATTTGTTTTGAGCATAGCCCTTTCGAGGGCGGTACCTAAGTACTCCGTACAGTACTTTCGTGCCTTGCCTGCATACGGCATTGCCCTTAGGCTCCCATTAAGTCACACGATAACCCTGAGGAGCTCCTGCTTTATGGACAAGCATAAGTTCATCTTTGTCCGCTGGCCGAACGGCGAATGGACCATCGCGCTGGACCGCGAGTACGATTTCGTCGAAATCGAAGAGTTTTGAGCGTCGAATGCTCGCGAAAGCCCGCAGCGCCGCTGTCTACGGCATCGATGCCAACCTGATCGATGTGGAAGTCGACTTCTCCGGGGCCAAGCTCATGGAGGATCGCTTCTATATGGTGGGCCTGCCGGACTCAGCCGTGCGTGAATCGCGCGAGCGTGTACGCGCCGCGATCAAGAATTCGGGGTTTCTGATTCCGCCGACCGCGATCACGATCAATCTCGCGCCGGCGGATTTGAAAAAGGAAGGCTCCGGGTTCGACCTGGCGATTGCGATCGGGATTCTCCATGCCTCGGGCGCGATGGAATGCAAGGGGCTCGGCGAAATCCTTCTCATCGGCGAGCTGGGCTTGGACGGCCTGCTGCGGCCCGTTCCCGGGATGCTGCCGATTGCAATCCTTGCCCGCGACCGGGGCATTCGCACGTTGATCGTTCCGAAGGCAAACGCGCGCGAAGCCGCGGTGGTCGACGGCGTGGACGTGTACCCGGCTGAATCGTTGAATTGCGTGCGCAAGCTCTTGAACGAACTTGCCGGCGGGGGCATTCAGTCCGCGCCGTGCAAGGTCGAGCCCCGATCTTTGCTTTCCGAGGAGCAGCACTTTCACGTGGACTTCGCCGACGTGCGCGGGCAGTCCACGTCCAAGCGCGCGCTCGAAGTCGCGGCTGCCGGCGGGCACAACATTCTGATGATCGGGCCGCCGGGCTCCGGCAAGACCATGCTTGCCAAGCGCCTGCCTACGATTCTCGCGCCGCTGACCTTGGACGAGGCACTCGAAACGACCAAAATCCATTCCGTCGCAAGCGTGCTCGACCCCGGCGCGGGCTTGGTGACGGAGCGGCCGTTTCGCGCGCCGCACCATACCATCTCGGACGCAGGCTTGATCGGCGGCGGTGCGGTGCCGCGGCCCGGCGAAGTATCGCTCTCACACAACGGCGTTCTCTTCCTGGACGAGCTGCCGGAGTTCCCCCGCAACGTGCTTGAAGTGATGCGGCAGCCGCTTGAGGATGGAAATGTCGTGATCTCCCGCGCGGCGATGTCGTTGAGTTTCCCGGCCCGCTTCATGTTGGCGGCCGCGATGAATCCTTGCCCCTGCGGGTACTTCAATGACAAGTCGCGCGAGTGCCACTGTACCCCGCCGCTGATTCAGCGCTATGTCGCGAAGGTTTCAGGCCCGCTGCTCGACCGCATCGATATCCACGTCGAAGTGCCCGCGGTGCAGTATCGCGAACTGCGCTCCACAACGAGCGCCGAACCCTCGGCGAACATCCGCGCACGGGTGCTGGCCGCGCGCGGAGTGCAGCGAGCGCGCTTCGCGGATGCGAAGCAGAAGATTTATTCAAACGCTCAAATGGGTTCGCGCTCAATACGCCAGTTCTGCGAACTCGCCCCGGATGCGGAGCGTTTGCTGGAGCGCGCGATGCAACAACAAGGCCTGACCGCCCGCGCCCACGACCGCATCCTGAAAGTCGCCCGCACCATCGCCGACCTAGCCGGGGAGCCGAGCATCACGCTGCCGCACATTGCCGAGGCGATCCAGTACAGGACACTCGACCGTTCGTACTGGAACTGACCGGCAGCGGGTCTGCGCTGAAGCTCCCGAAGCAAGCAGCCGACACCGCGAGCCGGCGAGGCATCTTTCTCAGCAGAGGAAGTGCTTCAGTGGACCTATACCCGAAGCTCTATCATGCGAACCGCATCGTTCTCGAGTTCCTTCAGGACCAATGGTTCGATAGGACGCGCCATGTCCGCACAGCCGGGGCGGTTTCCTTGCCGCGGGCCGGCATCTCCCGAAGTGAAGCCCCGGACAGCGAATGGTATGTCCCGGCAAGGCCCTCGCACATCCGTGAAGCCCTTAAGGCCGCGCCGGTTCAGGACGTCTCCAACTACACCTACATCGATTTAGGCTCAGGCAAGGGCCGTACCCTCTTCGTCGCCGCCGAGTTTCCGTTTCGGCGTATTGTAGGTGTGGAGCTTTCAAGGAGGCTGCATCAGGCAGCTTGTGCCAACATCCGCAGCTTCCGTCCGCGCGGCCGCGTGATCGAGTCCATCCATGCAAATGCAGCTGATTTCGAGTTACCTCCCGAACCGTTGGTTCTTTACCTCTTCAATCCTTTCGGCGCTACCACCATGCAGCGCTTTCTAGACAATCTCGCGGATTCTATGCACCCGCAACCCCGCCATCTCGTCGTCATCCTCCTGTGGCCGCGATGCGGCGATCAGGTGGAGCGTGTGCCGGGCGCGCGTGCCGTGTGCGCGAACAAACGCATGCAAATCTTTGAAGCGCATGCGGACCGAGCCATAAAGTAGGCTTTAAGCAAGTAAGCCGGGAAGCAACTCGGCGGCTTCTATGCGGCCCGCAGTTCCTGCCCCAGCCTTTCTACGATCGCGCCTAACTTCTCGCCCGGCACCCGCCCTTGCGCCAGGTCCTTGGTTCCGCCGCCGCGCAGGCCATACTCGGCCAGGATCTTGCGGAGGACTGAGTCGCACCCTGCTTGAAGCTCGTGATTGCACGCCACGTAAATCGTCGCGGGATCTTCAAGCGTCGAGGCCAGGACCGCGGCGGTATGCGGGACAGCGGCGAGCAGCTTGTGCGCAAGCAGCTTGATGTAGGCGGCATCCCGGTCAGGGAAGACGCGCGTGACCAGCCGCAGGCCGTCGGTGATGCGCTCTTCCACGGCGAGCCGGACGGCATGGTCGGCGGCGAGCTCTTCGCGCAGCTGCACCTGCTCTTTCGCCAGCGCCTTCACTCCCGCCTGCACCCGCAGCACCGCCGAGGGGACGTCGCCGAGGCTGACGGACAGCAGGCCGGCAGCTTGCCCAAGCGAGTCATAGGCTGCCCGGGCAGCGCGGATGGCGCGGAGTCCGCACACGAAATGCAGCCGCAGTCCGGGCTTGATTTTTTCCGTGCCGCGCAGCAGCACACTGCCGATTTCGCCGAGTGCGGCGACGTGCGTGCCGCCGCAGGCGTTCAGGTCCACCCCTGGCATCTCCACCAAGCGAATCTCGCCCGAGCGCGGCGGCAGCTTGCGGACCGAGCCCGCGGCCAGCAATGCTTGCGCTTCCTCCTGCGAAACCGTGCGCGCCGTGACCGGCAGATTCGCGGCGATGAGCCGGTTCACGCGCCCCTCTACTTCCGGCAGGGAAGCGAGCAATAGATCGCGGTCCGACACGGCCAGATCCACCGTGACATCCTCGTCGCCCAGGTGGAAGCCGACAGTCCTGGCCCCGTACTGATCGGCCAGCACGGCTGAAAGAAGGTGCTGACCGGAGTGCTGCTGACGGTGGTCGAGCCGCCGGTCTTCGTCGACAAAGCCGGACACAACCGTCCCGGCAAGCAAGGGTTTTCGCACCGCGTGCCAAACTTCTCCCGCTTCATCCTCAATGACGGATTCCACGGAAATCTCCAACTCCGCCCCGGATCGGGCGCGTGCCCGCAGGACGCCACGGTCCCAAGGCTGCCCGCCGCCTTCAGGATAAAAAGCCGAGCGGTCGAGCGCCACATGCCATACCTGTTGCCCGTCTGTGCGGGCGTACTCGCGGATGTCCGACACCGTAGCTTCAAAATTGAGCAGTTTGGAATCCTGGAGGTACAACCGTTCTGTCCATGCCATTTCTTGTCAGATACCCGCGCCTTCGTACAGTATGCTCAGTCGGAGCAAACCTGTGCCGGAAAACACTCCTCCTCGCGACGTCCCCCGCAATCTCAAACAGTACTTCCTGTGCTTTCTGACCAAAGGCGAGCATTGGGACAACCCTGAAGGCGCCGACGCGCTCATGCCCGCCCAGCTCGCCTTCCTGCGGGCGCAGGTGGAGGGCGGCCGGTGCAAGTTCGCCGGTCCCGTGGGCGGAGGCGGGGAGATCGTCGGGTTTTCCTTATGGGAAGCCCCGGACGCCGCAACCGCGCTCGCGCTCGCGACGCAAGACCCCGCGGTTGAGGCCGGCAGGGTCCACGCGCGGGTATTGCCCGTGATCCTGCCGAGCGTGGACGCGGTAAAGGTGTTCTTCGGGGCTGTTTAGAGCGAGCTCATGTTGTGTAGGAACTCGGCGTTATTGCGCGTCTTGCCGAGCTTATCGACCAGCAGCTCCATAGCCTCGGTCGGCGAAAGCGGGTTCAGCACCTTGCGCAGAACCCACACGCGGCTCAGGTCTTCCTTGACGATAAGCAGCTCTTCCTTACGCGTGCCTGAGCGCTGGATATCAATGGCCGGAAACACGCGCTTGTCGATCAGCTTGCGGTCGAGGATCACTTCCATGTTGCCGGTGCCCTTGAACTCTTCAAAGATGACCTCATCCATGCGCGAGCCGGTATCAACCAGCGCCGTGGCGATGATTGTCAACGATCCGCCCTCTTCGATATTGCGGGCCGCGCCGAAGAAGCGCTTGGGCCGTTGCAGCGCGTTTGAATCGACGCCGCCCGAAAGGATCTTGCCTGACGGCGGGACGATCGTGTTGTAAGCCCGCGCGAGACGCGTGATGGAGTCGAGCAGGATGACTACATCGCGCTTATGCTCGACCAGGCGCTTGGCCTTTTCAATCACCA
Organism: uncultured Acidobacteriaceae bacterium; assembly: GCA_964247445.1. Taxonomy (GTDB): domain Bacteria; phylum Acidobacteriota; class Terriglobia; order Terriglobales; family Acidobacteriaceae; genus EB88. Next base: position 7,107 of record CAXTUV010000124.1, read on the forward strand.
TCTCGGCGACTTGAACGTGGCGCGCGGCGGGTTCGTCGAAGGTGGAGGAGATGACCTCGCCCTTGACAGACCGCTGCATGTCCGTGACCTCCTCGGGGCGCTCATCAATGAGAAGCACGATCAAGGCGACTTCCGGATGATTGGAAGTAACGGAGTTCGCGATGGCTTGCAGCAGCATGGTTTTGCCCGTGCGCGGCGGCGCGACGATCAACCCGCGCTGTCCCTTCCCGATCGGCGTCAGCATGTCCATGACACGGCCGGAGATGGATTCGCGCACCGTCTCCATCTTGATCCGCTCCTGCGGGTAGAGCGGGGTCAGGTTATCGAACAAGATCTTGTTGCGTGTTTCCTCAGGCGACTCGAAGTTGATCGCCTCGATCTTGACTAAAGCAAAGTACTTCTCGCCTTCATGCGGCGGCCGCACATTGCCAGAAACGGTATCGCCTGTTTTCAGGTCGAATTTGCGGATTTGTGAAGGGGAGACATAAATGTCATCCGGGCCGGGCAGGTAGTTGTAATCCGGCGAGCGCAAAAATCCGTAACCATCGGGCAGTATTTCCAACACGCCCTCGGCAAAGATTTGCCCCTCTTTCTCGCTTTGCGCTTGAAGGATCTTGAAGATCAGATCTTGCTTGCGGAGCCCGGAAGCGCCTGGGATGTCGAGTGTCCGCGCAATGCGGCTCAAGTCGGTAATGTTCTTTTCTTTCAGTTCCAGGATGGGCATTGTTTACCTGTGGTGCTTTGGGGGGATGGT
>CAXTUV010000125.1:0-7855 GCA_964247445.1 uncultured Acidobacteriaceae bacterium
GTGGAGGACTCGGCCAACCACCGCGTTCTCCAAGCAGCTTTCCAACTCGTGAGCGCTGATCCGGCGCAGGCGAGCCTCATCCGGTGACCATCCTCGCCTTCCTGCTCGCGCTTTCGCCCGCGCCCAAGCCGCCAGTCGCCTGGCATCTCGACCCACCGAAACCGGTCCGCCCCGGCGCGCACGTCCAACTCACGCTTACAGGACGCATCGACCCGGGATGGCACCTGTATGCACTTGACCAAACCGAGGGCGGTCCTATTGCTACAACCATCGCGCTTGCCGAGGGCGACCCTGCTGAGCTGGGCAATACCGACGAGGCGAAACCGACAATCGCCCGCGATCCAGCCTTCGACGTCCCGACCCGCTTCTTTGAGGGCACAGCCGTCTTTCGCCTTCACACGACGGTAAACCGCGATGCATTGCCGGGACCGCAGGAGCTGCACGTGCTGGTCCGCTACCAATCCTGCAATGGCGATGTCTGCCTGCCGCCCCGCACAGATACGGTTCCGGTGCCGCTCTCTATCCGGTAAATAGGACAACTCGCGGAATGCCCGCCTAGGCGCGTAAGCTCGGGCATGCCCATGGAACTGCATGTCCCAAGCCGACCGCCCGGCAACCTGCGCGAGTTCAGCATTCACATCGCTACTGTCACTATCGGCATCTTGATTGCCCTCGCGCTCGACGGGCTTGTTACCTACGTGCGCAATAAGCGCCTCGTCGACGAGACCCGCCGCGAGTTCCAAGCAGAGCTTCGCATCGACCGCGGTCGGGCGCGCATTGAGTTCGCCGGAGTGCAGGACGCGCACCGCAAGCTCCACGCGCTTGTCGACGAACTGCCGGAGCTTGAGCGCACGCAGTCCACAGGGATTGCCGCGCGCCTCCTGGCCATTCAAAATCCCGGCTACTTTCTCCCGGCAAATAGCTGGCAGACGGCGCTCTCGACCGGCGCCTTCGCTCATATGTCGCCGGAGGAAGCCGCAAGCTACTCGGATGCTTTCTATATCATTCGTTACTACGGCGATGTGCAGCGCGACGCGCTCGCCATCGAGGACCGCGCGAAGGCTTTCTTTGTCGCGCACCCTAATCCGTCGCCCGACGAGCTTCGTGAAGGCGCGGAGCGTATCGTCCTACTGGAACGCGCGGAGAACAGCCGTGAAAGCGTGTGCGCCCGCATGACCGCGGAGATTCACAGAGTGCTTCCGAAGGAGTGACAGGCATTCCCAAGACTAAGATAGGGTGCTTCGTCCGGAGAAATATCTGTACCCTAAGCAGCCTCTGCCTGGACCTTTAACCTTTCCGCGTTGAAGTGTGCAATCAACGCATCGACTACTGACTGCAAACGCCCTTGCATGATTAAGTCCAGTTGGTGCAGGGTAAGTCCGATCCTGTGATCGGTAAGCCGATTCTGCGGAAAATTATAAGTGCGAATCTTTTCGCTTCTATCTCCCGAGCCGACCTGGCTCTTACGCTGTGCGGCTTCCGCTTGATGCAGCCTTTCCTGCTCGACCTCATACAAGCGCGCACGCAGGACGCGCATGGCTTTTTCCCGGTTTTTGATCTGCGACTTTTCATCCTGGCAGCTCACGACGGTGTTCGTCGGCAGATGCGTGATGCGGATTGCCGAATAGGTTGTGTTGACGGATTGACCGCCCGGACCGGAGGAGCAGAAGGTATCAATTCGTAAGTCTTTCTGCTCGATCTTCACGTCGACTTCCTCGGCTTCCGGAAGCACCGCAACCGTGATCGCCGAAGTGTGGACGCGCCCCTGTGTTTCCGTTTCCGGTACGCGCTGCACCCGGTCCACAACGCTCTCGTAATTCAGCTGGGAATAAACCCGCTCTACATCCACCAGAAATGACACGTCTTTTAGACCGCCGACCGCACTTTCCGAGCTCGACAGCACCTCCACTTTCCAGCGGTGGAGTTCGGCGAACCGCGCGTACATCCGGTAAATCTCGGCCGCAAACAGGGACGCCTCGTCCCCGCCAGTGGCGGCGCGAATCTCAACGACAACGTTTTTCTCGTCATTTGGATCCTTCGGCAGTAATAGCAGCTTCAGCTCTTCTTCCGCGCCGGGCAGCTTGCTTTCCAACTGCGCAAGCTCCTCCTCGGCCATCAGGCGCATCTCCGGGTCTTCTTCAGCCAGCATTGTTCTGGCTTCGGCGATGCCGTCAGAAATGCTTCGATATCGACGAAACGCTTCGACCACGGACTCAAGATCGCGATGCTGTTTGGCGGTTTTTTGGTAGCGCTGCTGGTCTGCAATCAGCTCCGTGCTTGCTAGCTGAGCCCCCAGGTCCTCATACCGCGTGACAATCTGATCTAAACGGTCAAACATAAGTCTCCCTCAACGATGAAATGCTGTTAAGTGGATAGGGAAAGCGCGCGGCGGCAGGGAACCGCTAGAGAAGAACGCCGGGAGGGGTGGCGAAGCGCATACACTCACCTTATCAAAGCAGCAGCCGCACGCATCTACCCTTTGCGATGCCCGAAGCCGACGAGTCCGAAGTAAAAACGAGTTCGCTCGCTCGATGGGCGGCTGTGTGCGAATCGCTGGGGGCGACCACCAAGAAGCTGGAAAAGCGCGCGCTTTTGGCGGTCTATCTACAGTCCCTAGCCGTGCCGGATGCCATGCGCGCGGCACAGTACATCGCAGGCGAGCCGTTCTCTGAGGCCGATGCGCGCAACCTGAGCGTCGGCGGCGCTCTCCTGTCAAAAGCAGTCGCGGAGCGCTCGGGTGCAACACCGCAAGCGCTTACGCTGGCTTTCCGCCATCATGGCGACATCGGTGCTGCGGCCGAAATATTGCTCGGGCCTTCAACGGCAACCACGCCGACCCTTCCTGAACTGGAAGCTTACTTAGTCGAGATTGCCGCCGCCCGGGGCCCTGCCGCGAAGCTGCGCGTGTTGAGCGCACTGCTTGCGCGCTCGGGGCCGGTCGAGTGCAAATACATCCTCAAGCTGATCTCGGGCGATATGCGCATAGGGGTTAAACAAAGTCTTGTGGAGGACGCGATTGCCGCCGCGTATGGAGCGGAGGTCGCCGCGGTTCGCCATGCCGTGATGCTGCTGGGGGCTCTGGGTGAAGCCGTAGAGCGGGCGGCCGCAGGCACGCTCGGCGAAGCGCGCATGCGGCTGTTCCACTCGCTAGGCTTCATGCTCGCGAGCCCGGTTGACTCGGTCGAGGAAGCTGTAGCCCGCTTTGCCGAAGAGGTCGCGGCGGAGCACGAGAGAACGCCAAGCGAGTTTCCCGACCTGCCGCTGCGCGAAGCCCAAATTGAGGATAAGTACGACGGCATGCGCGCCCAAGTGCACGCGGGCGAGCCGTGCGAACCCGGCCGGGTCGGCCTTTTCTCGCGCAACCGAGAAGACCTGCGCGCAGCCTTTCCTGAGCTGGTGGAGGCCTTCGGAGCGCTGCCGGAAGCAGTAATCCTGGATGGAGAAATCCTGGCCTGGTCGCCCGAAACTGGCCGCGCACTGCCTTTTTCCTCGCTCCAGCAAAGGCTTGGGCGCAAGCAGGTGCCCTCGGAAATGCGGCGCACGCACCCGGTCGTTTTTCTTGCGTTCGACCTGCTGTACGCCGACGGGCGGCTTTGGCTCGAGGAACCATTGAGCGCACGCCGGGAGCGATTGGAACACTTCATTGCGAGCCACGGAGCTTCCACCGATGGCCGAGGCGCAGCAGCCGGGCAGGCAGCCCTGTTCCCGTCCTCGCCGTTGTTTCCGCGCCTCTTGCTCGCTCCCGCGCGCCGGCTTGCGAGTGCGGAGCAGCTGGATGCGGCTTACACCGATGCACGCGCTCGCGGCAACGAAGGCGTCATGCTGAAAGCGAGCGGCAGCTTGTACCAGCCCGGCCGCCGAGGCTTGGCATGGCTCAAGCTGAAGCGCCAGCTTGGAACGCTGGACGTGGTCGTCACCGGCGCGGAGTTCGGTACGGGCCGCCGGGCCCGTTATCTCAGTGACTACACCTTTGCCGTGCGCGTTCCTGAGGGCGATCTGCTCAATGTCGGTAAGGCGTACTCCGGTGTGACCGATATCGAAATGCAGACACTTTCCGAGCACTTCCATATGACAACCCTCGAAGATTTCGGCCAATGTAGAACAGTTCGACCGGACACAATCTTTGAGGTCGCGTTCAACAACATCACGCGTTCGGACCGCCATGCCAGCGGCTTTGCCTTGCGCTTCCCGCGCATTGTGCGCATCCGCACCGACAAGCCACTCGAAGAGATTGACACCCTCGCGCGCGTCGAACAGCTTTATCACGAGCAGCCCGATCGGCCCGTCGAAAGCTGAAACCCATTGGTATAAACAGCTTTCCGGAGGAACCGTTGCCTGCCCCCTTGCGCCACCTCATGCTCGCCACACTTGAGGACACATCAAATCTGCTGGCATGGAGCGGCTCAGCCATGGAAGTCCGCCGCGCGCTCGCCGGGGCTGTTGAGAAACTCACGGTGCTCGATAATCTGCCGGTTATGAAGAGCCCGCTGCACGCGGCGGTTCGCATCGCGGCTGGAGGCAAGCCGGCCCGGTACCCCTTGTGGATGACCAAGCCTGCCTTGCGTGCGTTTGCTCGGCGCACCGCCGAAGTGATGACTCGCGAACAACCGCAAGCACTTTTCGCGATCTCCCCGCAGTGCTTGGTCTACCTACAGGATTTCTACAAAGGTCCACCCATCCCTACCTTCTTGTTTTCCGATGCCGCCTGGATGGCCTGGCTGGAGGTTTACAAGGGCTACTACCCCGCTCCGCTCGGGGCTGCCCGCTTCGCAGCGCGGGAGCGCTTGGCGGCAAGGCAGGCGACCCAAGTGATTTACGGCTCAGAGTGGGCGAAAACCGACGCGGTGCGGCGATTCGGTATCGCGCCCGAACGGGTAAAGGTACAGCCGCTCGGTGCCGCATGGCAGCCGGAGGGAAGCGACGCGGTTGTAGAAGCAGCTATCCGCTCCCGCTCACGCAAGCAGCTCGATCTGGTTTTTCTGTCGAAGGAGTGGGAGCGCAAAGGCGGCCCACTCGCGCTCGAGATCGCCCGCGGTCTCCAGGCGAGCGGAATAGTAGGCAAGGTTACGCTTCACGTGGTCGGCTGTCAGCCTTCAATTCAGCCCTCGGACGCGCATCTACTCCGCTCCTACGGAATGCTGCGCCGCAATGTGCCGGGAGAGGCTGCCCGGCTCCAACAGCTTCTTCTCAGCTCGCATTTTCTGGTCGTGCCCACGTTGGCGGAGTGCTTTGGATTGGTGTTTGCGGAAGCACAAGCCTTCGGCCTACCTCCCGTTTCGCGCGCGGTGGATGCGGTTCCGTCCATTGTGCTCGATGGCCGGACGGGCATCCTGCAAGCGAAGCAAGATGGCCCGGATTCCTACATTCGGCGCATGTCGGTGCTGCTTGAGAACAGGGACGTTTATCTGGCGATGGCTTTTGCCGGCCGAGCGCATTTCCAAGAAAAGCTGAACTGGCCTGCTTTCGGTAGAGGTATACGAAACATCATTGAGGCAGTTCTTTCGTGAGATAACAATCGAACTGCGAAGACTCTTCGATCAAAATCAAAGATTCGTCTTAGTTCGCAGGTGCCGACCACCTACGGCGCGGGCTTGCCCGGCGCACCGGCACGGAGTTTGCCGTATCGCGCAGCCCGATCCAATTCTCTGCGATCACAATCGAATTCTCAGGCTGCCTGTTGTCATAGCGTACCGAGCACGGGAAACCGACGCGAACATCCTGAAGACTGATCAAATCTTTGAGGTTCGTGATGTCTTGCGAGCATTCATACGCAACGCCAGCGATCTCATACTTATACAGAACAAGCTGCATGCCCTCGGGGCGTCCCGCCTCTTGCGCGTCCAGGTCTGCGATGTCAATCACGGTGCCATCGATGATACGACCGCCGAGGACTAAATCCTGTCGGCGCGTCCGCTCCACATCCTCTCCGCTGATTTTTCTACGAGCGGAAAGGTACCACGCAAAGCCGCACAGGCAGGCAACGGCCGCCGCCGCTGTCGTTAAAGCTTGTGGGTCGCGCAAGGAGAACCAGTTCATCACCGCAGGCTCCAGTCTCGGCAAGGATACCGCAGGGCGGGTACGGTTCGCAGTCTTTGCCGAACCTACCCTGGGCTATACTCAGGAGATCGCGATGCCTGCCAGCTCCCCCTCCTTCGACAATTCAAACCGAATTCGCAGCACAACCGTGGTGTGTGTGCGGCGGGGGGGCTCTGTGGTCATGGCGGCCGACGGCCAAGTCACTCTGGGGGACGCGATCCTAAAACACTCAGCCCGCAAGATTCGCCGTCTCTATGAGAACAAGGTCCTGGCTGGATTTGCCGGTTCCACGGCCGACGCATTCTCGTTATTCAGCCGGTTCGAGGGCAAGCTGGAACAGTATGCAGGCAATATCGGCCGCGCGGCGGTGGAGCTCGCGAAAGACTGGCGCACCGACAAGATGCTGCGGTCGCTTGAAGCCCTACTGATAGTCACCGACCCGGAGCAGAGCTTCATCATCTCCGGAACGGGGGACGTGATCGAGCCGGACGAGGGCATTGTCGCGATCGGCTCAGGCGGCTCATATGCGCTGGCCGCTGCGCGCGCGCTATACGAGAATACAGAGCTTCCTGCCCGTGAAATAGCCGAGAACTCACTCCGCATCGCCGGCAAGATTTGTATTTACACGAACGACACGTTGATGGTCGAGGAGCTCGTCGCTCCCGCCAAGGCTTAACACGATGGCTATTTACCTCCCCGGTACCGCCGACGACCAAGCGCTCGCGCTTGAAGAGTTGACCCCGCGCGAAATCGTCGCCGAGCTTGATAAGTATGTCGTGGGCCAGCGCGCAGCCAAGCGCGCCGTCGCGCTTGCCTTGCGTAACCGCATGCGTCGGCAGAAGCTTGCGCCTGAAGTGGCCGATGAGATCATGCCGAAGAACATCATCATGATCGGGCCCACGGGCGTCGGCAAAACCGAAATCGCACGGCGGCTGGCAAAGTTGACCAACTCGCCCTTCCTCAAGGTCGAGGCTTCAAAGTTCACCGAAGTGGGCTATGTAGGGCGCGACGTGGAATCCATGATCCGCGATTTGGTTGAGAATGCAATCGACATGGTCCGCGATGAGAAGCTGGACGAGGTGGAAGACAAAGCCGAGCTGAACGCCGAGGATCGCCTGCTTGATCTCTTGCTGCCCGCGCCCGCTCCGGTCCCGCAATCCGAAACGGTCGAACCCGCGCGCGGCGAAAGCCTAAGCGCGGCCGCCGACACCGATGTGCAGGAGCGCCAACGGGAAAAGCTGCGCGAACAGTTCCGCGAGGGCAAGCTCGACGATCGCATGGTCGAGATCGACGTGCGCGAGCGCCGCGAACCGCAGATTGAGATTGTGGCCGGCAACGCACCGGATGAGTTCGGCGAAAATAATATCAAGGACATCCTTCCACAGCTTTTCGGCCCCCGCACCCGCAAGCGCAAGATGAAGGTCGATGAAGCGTTCGACTATTTGGTGCAGGAAGAAGAGGGCCGCCTGATCGACATGGATCAGGTGCAGCGCATTGCGGTGGAGCGGGTGGAAAGTTCGGGCATCGTATTTCTCGATGAAATCGATAAGATTGCCGGCCGCGAAGGCGGGCATGGGCCGGATATCTCGCGCGAGGGCGTACAGCGCGACATCTTACCTATTGTTGAAGGCACCACCGTCAACACGCGCTATGGCATGGTGCGGACGGACTACATTTTATTTATCGCAGCAGGTGCATTTCACGTCACCAAGCCTTCGGATCTTATCCCGGAGCTTCAAGGTCGCTTCCCTGTTCGGGTCGAGCTGCATTCGCTCACAGTCGAGGATTTTATTCGCATCCTGACAGAGCCAAAAGCCTC